>JAFQIQ010000257.1 GCA_017397445.1 Lachnospira sp. | reverse complement strand
TACAAGTACCAGAATAAGTTGAGGTGGAAGAATAATATCTTTAATGTATGCACCGCACCAAGGGTGTTTTGCGTTTATAACAGAGGTTACAAATTTTAAATCTCTTTCTACTGAATGGTGCATATTGGTGTGTAATTGTTGATAATGCTCAACAAATCCGGCAGATATAATACCGGTTGGGATGGCTACAAGTCCTACACCTAAAAATGCTATGGCAATTGCCATAAGTTTTCCAAGAAATGTCACGGGATAAATATCACCATATCCGACTGTTAGCAAAGTTGACATTGACCACCAGATTCCGGAAAAGGCATTTTCAAATTTATCGGGCTGTGCTTCATGTTCAAGACTGTACATACATAGAGAAGAGGCAACCATAAGAATAAGTATGAGTACGACGGAAGAAAAAATCTGCATCTTCTTTTTATTAAGTACATCTACGATAACATTAAATGCATCATATCTGGTATTAATCTTGAAAAGCCTGAATACACGTATTACCCTGAATACTCTGAAGGCAACTGCTCCACTTGGAAATACAAATGGTAAAAAGTATGGGAAAAATGTGAAAAAATCAATTATTCCAAAAAAGGATAAGGCAAATGTTAATGGAGCACGCCATCCCTTCTTTTCAGGATATAAATAATCTGCAGTCCATAATCTTAATATGTATTCAATTGAAAAGATAATTATTGTGATTAATTCAACTGCTTTTATAATATCTGTGTAAGGTGCTGACTCCTCAAATGTTTCGAATATTGTTACAAAAAGACTAATTGCGATGACAATAACAATAAACCAGTCAAATATGCAACTGGCTGTATCATGCTTTGAACCAATCTGAATTATTTCGAAGGTTCGTTTTCTGATTTTTTCCATAGACAAGTGCCTCCGGTACGTATGTTAAATATATCTGTATGGTATTATAACCTATTTGTATGGAAAAGAAAATGCGTAAATTTAAAATGTATTGCGATATTCACGTGTTTCAGTGAAAAGTTCAGCAATGTAGCTTACACCATCCTCTTCAGTGTTGTTTTTAATACTGTCGAGTACAATATTAAGTCTGTCTATATAATTTTCAAGCATAGCACATATAGCTTCTGAATTAGCTTTGCATATCTGAGACCACATTTCGGGTGTTGAAGCTGCGATGCGAGTGGTATCTTTAAAACCACCGGCGGCAAGTGTGTGCATAAATTGATTAGGATCTTCATTATCCTTGGCAATTTTTGCAAGAGCTGCAGCTACAAGGTGTGGTACATGGCTGATAACAGCGGCAGTTTTATCGTGGAGTTCAGGGTCCATAACAACAGGAATGGCTCCTATATCCTTAATTAAGTTCTCGTACATAGCTAACTGAAGTTCTGTTGTATATTCAGATTTGGTTATTATATATTTAGCCCCTAAAAGGAACTTCTCAGTAGAATTAGAATAACCACAGGTTTCGTTACCGGCCATCGGATGGCCACCGATAAAATTGCGTTCCAGCCCGGTTGCTACAGCTGCTTTGTGTACGTTACCTTTCACACTGCCTACGTCGGTTAATATGCAATCAGATTTGATAATATTTTTTAGTTGTGTAAAGTACTTCGATATAGTTACCACGGGTGTACATAAAAATATAAAGTCACATTTGTCAAAATAAGTTGAAACATCCTCGGTAATAATATCGATAACGCCTTCGTCCTTCGCAGCTTGGAGTGGAGGCAGACTTCGGCTGGAAGCAATTAATGTATATTCTGGGTGGGCTTTTTTTATGGCCTTTGCCATAGAACCACCTATAAGTCCTAATCCTATAAAACCGACAGTAAGTGGAGAGTTGTTCATAATAAGCTCCTTTCATTCATGCATAAGTCATAAATATATTATACTTACCTCACTTTATCACTTTAAAGCGAAAAATGAAAGCGAAAAATGTAATGTACTGAATAAAGTACAATCTTGAAATTTTGCATAAAACTGGGATTGTTTGGGTATGAACTTTCTCTATAATCTTGACAAATACAGTGTGTGTGTTAAAATACGACTAGTTGAATTAAGGAGGATTTGTTGTCATGGCTACAGCATATAACCATAAGGTTGTTGAGAAAAAATGGCGTGGTAACTGGGAAGCACGCCCTATTAATGTTAATGATGGTAAGAAACCAAAGTATTATTGTCTTGATATGTTCCCATATCCATCAGGAAGCGGTCTTCATGTAGGACATTGGAGAGGATATGTAATTAGCGATGTTTGGAGCAGATATAAGATGCTTCACGGATATTATGTAATTCATCCTATGGGATGGGATGCTTTTGGCCTTCCGGCAGAGAATTACGCTATTAAGATGGGGGTACACCCAGCAAAGTCTACAGCTGAGAATGTGGCTAATATTAAGCGTCAGATTCAGGAAATCTCTGCGGTTTATGATTGGGATATGGAAGTTAATACAACAGATCCTGAGTTCTATAAGTGGACACAGTGGATATTTGTTAAGATGTTTAAGGCAGGTCTTGCATATGAGAAAGAGATGCCTATTAACTGGTGTCCATCATGTAAGACAGGTCTTTCTAATGAGGAAGTTGTTAATGGATGCTGTGAGCGTTGTGGAGAAGAGGTTACAAAGAAGAATCTTAAGCAGTGGATGTTAAAGATTACAGAATATGGTGACAGACTTCTTGATGACCTTGATAAGCTTGACTGGCCTGAGAAGGTTAAGAAGATGCAGTCTGACTGGATTGGAAGATCTTATGGTGCTGAGGTTGATTTTAAGGTAGAAGGCAAGGATGAGGCTATTACAGTATATACAACAAGACCGGATACCCTTCACGGTGCAACATTTATGGTACTTGCTCCTGAACATGCTATGGCTAAGAGTCTTGCAACAGATGAGACAAGACAGGCTGTTGAGGATTATATTTATAGAGCATCAACACGTTCTAACGTAGACAGAATGGCTGATAAGGATAAGACAGGTGTGTTTACCGGTTCTTATGCCATCAATCCGCTTAATGGTAAGCAGGTTCCTATCTGGCTTTCAGATTATGTACTTGCCGACTATGGTACAGGTGCTATTATGTGTGTACCTGCGCATGATGATAGAGATTTTGAGTTTGCTACAAAGTTTAATATTCCTATTATTCAGGTTATCGCAAAGGATGGTGTGGAGATAGAGAATATGACAGAGGCATATACAGAGGCTTCAGGTACCATGATTAATTCCGGTGAGTGGAATGGTATGGAATCTTCTGTTCTCAAGAAGGAAGCTCCAGAGATGATTGAGAAGATGGGATTCGGTCGCAAGAAGAAGAATTATAAGCTTCGTGACTGGGTGTTCTCACGTCAGCGTTACTGGGGTGAACCAATTCCAATCGTACATTGTCCTGATTGTGGTTGCGTACCGGTTCCGGAAGAACAGCTTCCATTGCTTCTTCCTGAAGTTGAGAAGTATGAGCCTACAGGTACAGGTGAGTCACCACTTGCAGGTATTGAGGAATGGGTTAACACAACATGTCCGTGCTGTGGAAAGCCTTCAAAGAGAGAAACAAACACTATGCCACAGTGGGCCGGTTCTTCTTGGTATTTCTTAAGATATGTTGACAGTAAGAATTCCGATGAACTTGTTAGTAGGGAGAAGGCTGAGAAGTATCTTCCTGTGGATATGTATATCGGTGGTGTTGAGCATGCAGTTCTTCACTTGCTTTATTCAAGATTCTATACAAAGTTCTTGCATGATATTGGAGTGGTTGATTTCGATGAGCCGTTCACAAAGCTTTTCTGTTCTGTTTGCTGTGTTGAAATTAGCCGTGAAAAAATGACTCATTATGTTAATAATAACTATGTTTCTGATTCGTCTCACCCTATCGTTAGGTTTCAAAAGGTAAGTTTCTACATCCTCTTCAGCAATATCACAGAACGGAACAGAATCCCATTTGACAGTATTGTTATGTATGTCACTAATGCGTACCATCTTGATTTTACCATAACTTTTTGCGGGTGCATTGTAGCCATACTGTATGCTTTGAGATATGTTTCCCCATCGTTCCCATTGCCAACTTTCAGGGATTTCAAACGGAATCTCATCATCAATACAACGCTCAATTCCGTTTAACTTCTCATAATGAGAACTTTACAAAGCTTCGATAGTTGACAACGCTCTATTTACAAAATCAACAATCTGTTGTTGTTCACTCATCGGAGGAACGGGAATTAAAGTTTCTGCAAGCTGATTAAGATAAAATCCTTTTTGAGCTGTTCCTGTTGCTTCCTTGAAAACTTTGTTTTGAAAATATGCAGAGTCAAACACCAATTTCAAATAATAGTTATAAATTAGTGTTGTTATAACAGAAACACTACGTTGGAAACAAATGTTATGCCCACCTTCGTAAACACAGCTTCTTCCCAATGACCCAACAGAGGTAAAAAATAAATCGCCGGTAGTAGCATTGGTACGCAAGTTTTCTTGTTCAAAAACTTTTTGTGATCTATTTCAGCTGCGGGGATAACAGAAGAGGCTAACGCTTGAATATTTGCTTGTTGTTCAATAATTGGTGAAATATTATCCTGCCACTTTTGATTTTGCTCAATTATGGGAGCAATTGAGTCCTTCAATTTATTGTGTGCTTCGATCGCCGGCGCAATGCTTTCTTTAAACTTCTGAATGTTGTTTGTTGTGTTATCCGATGGTTCGGGAATTTTATCTAATGTTTCAGGTTCCATATCGGGGTTATCGTTGCAATATTTGCTTATAAATGAGAAAACTGAAAAATCGTTTTTGAATATTTCTG
>JAFQIQ010000256.1 GCA_017397445.1 Lachnospira sp. | reverse complement strand
TCCATTATGGAGAAAGATTTGCCATAGTTATATGGGGAAGTGTAAGATATGGGGATAGGTGTGACAACAGTTGGAAAGTATACAACAGTTGACACATTAACCTAAAGCACGGCACAGGAGTTCCTGATTAAAAGAGACGGTAACAACATAAGGATTATTCCTGTAGCACTTGAATCAAAAGGACTTGAACTTGCAAGAGGAAGTTCCGGTAACCTTGTACTTGCGGGAAGTACAACTGCTAACAGTGGTTATTACTTTAGATATGCCACAAACAGCAATGGTACAATTAGGTTTAATTACGCATCTGACACATCCAAGTGTTTAAGACTGCCGTCGGGAGCCACATACAACAGCGGTGAACCGGTGGTGGATGCGTATTCTTACGATATACTCAGTCAGTGGGTACTTGAGTTTGCAGGCGAATATATGGAATCTTCAGCCCAGTACACAAGTGACGGTAACTACTTAACCAAGGTAACAGGCTCAGACGGTCAGTCGGTTTCATACGCCTACGACACAACCAAGGGTAACCTTACAAGCGTAACGGAGCCGGGCAATAAGACAACAAGCTACACATACAACGCAGCCAACGATTTACTTACTAAGGTAAGCCAGTCAGGAAGCAGTGTAGCCTATGAGTACGTAAAGCGTAAGCTTACAGGAATAACCTCACCAAACGGCACAAAGTACAAGTTTACCTACAACAATTTCAGCCAGTGTACTGCAACAATGGTGGGGAACAGGACACTTGCCACAAACAGTTTCGACACCCTTGGCAGACTTAAGAATACAGTTTACGGCAACGGCAACAAAGTTGAAAATGTGTATGACAACCTTTCAAGAGTAACATCCGTTAAGTATGACAACGTTACAAAGGTTAACTATACATACGACAATGACGGTAATGTAAGTAAGATAGATGATAAGTTCAGTAACATAACAAGTGCTTTCAGATATGATTCCATTAAGCGACCAATCTCTAAGGTTATGTCTAACGGTTACAGTGCTGAAGTCCGCTATGATGATAAGAACCGCGTGGAGAGTACGGTGGTAAGTATTGGAAGCGAAGAGCATAAGACAACATACGGTTACGACAAGACAGGTATAATCACTAACGTGAAATCGACTTACGGTGACTGGCTTGTGGGTCAGTATTATGACTTCGATGCACTGAAAAGAGTTGCATATAAGTACACAGAGATAGATGGTGATGAAGTAGGCTGGCAGGAGTATATCTATGCACCGGGAAAGACAGCAGGAAGCACTACAAGCCTTGTGTCAGAATACAGTACCAACGGAGGAAACAGTTTCCAATACTCTTACGACGACAGAGGCAATATCACTCAGATAATAAGAAACGGTGTGGTTGAAGCGACTTACACCTACGATTCCTTTGACAGACTTGTGTCGGAGACTGCTAACGGTGTAACTACCACATGGACTTATGATGCTAACGGTAACATACTTACCAAAACATCTGACGGAACGACTGTTAATTACACTTACGGTGACAGTTCGTGGAAGGACTTACTTACTAACTATAACGGATAGGCTATTACTTATGATAATATAGGTAATCCTCTTACTTGGGGAGGAACAACATTTACCTGGGCTGCAGGAAGAAGACTTATGAGCCTTAGCAGAAGCGGAGTGAATGCAAGCTTTACTTATGATATAGACGGTTACAGAACATCTAAGACAGTTAACGGAGTAACTACAACTTACTACGTGGATGGTGGAACTATCACTGCTTTGAAGAAGGGCACTGACGAGCTTATGTTCTTCTATGATGAGAAGGGGCTGGTTGTCGGTTTTTACTATAACGGTGTACCGTATGTGTACGTGAAAAATCTTCAGGGTGACGTTATAGGAATAATTGACAAAAGCTGTAAGTGGGTAGTAAGCTATAGTTATGATGCTTGGGGCAGTTTACTGGAAATTGATGGCGAACTTGCAGATACACTTGGAACTCTTAATCCGTTCAGGTACAGAGGCTATGTTTACGATGATGAGACGGGGCTTTATTATCTGAACAGCAGGTATTATGAGCCAAACGTGGGGAGGTTTTTGAATGCGGATGGCTATGCTTCTACCGGTCAGAGTGTTCAGAGCTGCAATATGTTTGCATACTGTCAGAATAATCCGGTTGTAAGGTATGATCCAACGGGGTGTTCATTCGAAGAACTTTTAGAGTTTTTGGCAACAGTTGTAAGTTATGCCAGTAATAATGTTTCGAGCTTAAGACCAGCATATGCTGGATGTGGAGGTATAGCGGCAGCTGACGGTCCATTACCGATAGGCGATACTTTAGCGACTATAGGTGCTGTTGCGATAACGGTAGGTGCAGTTGGGTTTTCAGTTATTCAGGCAACGAAAGAGAAAGAAGAGAAATCGATTCCAATAATTGATTCCAAGGCTGAAGAGGCTACGAAGAAAAAAGAGCCTGTTATATTTCCGCTAAATCCATATGAGTTTAATCCAATAGGTTTGACTAGAACAGAGTATGTTCCGATTGGGCAAGGGAAAAATGGAGGAATAATAAAGTGGGAAATTCCTGGTACAAAAGTAGGAATATTCGAATGGAATGAGGATTATAAGTATGGGGCTCATTATCATGCAATGTTACCTAGTTGGGGTAATAGGCATGGACTTATGCACTATGCGCCAGGAATGTTTGTGCCAGAGCCGTGGCGTAGCCTGTATTTTGAATAGGAGATTGTGTAATGATAATTAATTTTCAAAACAAAGATAAAGCAAGTGAAATCTATGTACACGATAGCGTTTTTGATGGTTATGTTTATGATTATTCTAAAAGGCAAATGGTAATGACTTGCGAGAATTATTATTTGAAGAAGACCTTTAGTTTTACGTTTAAGAATGTTATATTTTCAAGTATGCAAAGTTGCCTATTTTGGGGATCGGGCTACAATATACTGGATATTTCTGTTGAAGAGGGTACAAAGGAAAAAGAGTATTTAATGAATATGCAATATCAAAATACAGAGTTGTATAAAGGCTCCTTTTTAGATATGGGGATAGATTTTATTGAGATTAGATTTTCAATAAACTCGGGTGACGATTTGCTAATTATTTGCGAAAGTTTTGTTTATGAAGAGGAAGAACTTTCAGAAGATAAGGTGCAGAAATATATAAAGCAATACGGTTTGGTGTAATTATTTATAAAATATCCTAATACGATTAATTTGCTCGAGTCCGAAATGCGTATTATAGCTTTTTAATGGGGATTTTCGGTAATTATACTTATCTTTCGTTTATTAAAGAGGGGTCAATATGTTGAGGTTTTTTGCGTGTAATACTATTTCTAATTGTTTGGTGTACTGTTGGGTGCAGTGTAAAAATACCCTACGATTTCTTGCAAGATGTTTTAGAAGTTAAGTCTGTTGAGATAGTGGATGTCACTGAAAATTTTATGGATGGACAAGCAGAGCAGATTGTAATATGTACTGTTGAAGATTCAAAAGCATTTATGCAGGAACTAAATGAACTTAACTGTTACCTCGTGTTGGGTGATCCTATTGGAATAGAATCCAAGCAGACTGCGATTAAGATTATATATTCTGATGGGGAATATGATTTGATCACATATAACGGAAGGGCTACTTGCAGAAGTATATAGGAGATGAAACACAAAGTGTATATTAACAGATTGCATTAAAAATTGTATGCAAGCGGTTATATTGTACTATTACGGTATAACTGCTTGTGATACAAATGTACAGCATTTTAAAAGTTTGGATACACATGTTGTTGATGTTGCAGTAAATTTGGCGGGCGGAAAGTCATTTGTAGAATCCTTAAAGCCAACATCAACATGGGCTGATTATGGTTCGGAAGCATTGGGGGAGCGTTGGCAGCAACTGGAATAGGAATAACACAAACGTCAAAAATATTCTTGCTACAACAGTGTCTCCTAAGAATATTGCAATGTATTCAGCTAAAGTAACTGCATTTAGAAATATAGCGTTTACTAGTTGTCTTCGTACGATAGTTGCAGGCACAGCCTCTAATGGATTGAATATGTATAGAAAGGAAGTTACCGGTAGTGCACTATAAAACAAGAAAAGCAAGTCATAAATTTGTGGACAAGGCTAAAAAGTATTTTTATCCAGTTGAAAATGTAACAATAATATTACTATCATATTTGTTTTCGGCGATGAATTTTTTTGTAGCAGGATTATATTATGGCAGAATGGAACAAGGTAATTTGTGCGGGAATTTGATTTTTATTGGATGTGTCCTTTTTGTTATGGTTCCAATTTGCATTGTTGATTCTAGAAAACAAAATCGTGGAAGATTTGCTGCTGTTTGTGGAATAATTGTGCATTTTGTATTTTGCTTGGGATTTGCTTTAATTTATTCGTATCAATGGCTGCTAGTATACTTCGGGGAAGTGATAGTTGGTGCTGTTTTATTAGTTTTTATGAGGAGAATATTAAAATGAATAGGAGTAGTCGGTAACTGAGATTTGGACTATTCAGATTAATGTTTGTAGTATAAATTATTACTATTGAAGTTGGTATAATGGTGAATATATCAAGTTGTGCAAAAAAATACAGTATGTTAACTGTGGTAAATGAAGGAAGTATTATAATCTTAAAGATATGCACAAGAGTAAGGGGTGATTTTTTGAGTATAGAATATATTAAAACTAATACAAGTGCACGGCGGATGTGGATAGAACACCACCCAAATATTGCAGAAGTGTATTATAGAGAACATCCGGCCCCGCTTGTACCAAGTTTCGAGAAAGAATTACGGACACATTTTGTACGGTTTGTGAATTCAAAACATCCTGGTTGGCGCAAGTATGCAAAGGCGACATTAAATAAATTTAAAAAAACAGTAGTATATAGTATGTTTTTTGTGATAATGATGCAACTTTGTGCATGTGGTAATATTGAAAGGGAGCTGGTAAGTACTGCGTTTAATGAAAGTAAACAATATTATGAAGCACCGTCGGAAACTAAGCTATATAAATATAGTGATTTTGACCGGGTTGTACTTGGCGAAACAACTATAATGGAGTTGTATGAAACTGTTGGAGAGTCACAAGGTTGTTTGCTATTGAATTTGCATATGGATTATATTTATCCGCTTGAAAATGGAAAGTATCTCAGTGTGGAATGCTGGTATTACGATATGGAAAATGGCGATACAGATTACACAGTAGATAAAATGATATTGTTAGATACAAACCCATTACAGAGTTAATAAAAGAGTGATTTGAATGGGGCTGCAATTGGAATCAATAAAGATTTACGGAGGAATAACAAAATGAAGAAAAGATACATACTAATATTGGTAGTTGTATTTGTTCTTATGTTGTTGCCATGGATATACAAGGAATTTGTTCAGAAGAATTTCAGATATTCTACAGCGGCAGAATCTGCAGAAAAAAGCACTCCTATAGGGGCTAAGATTCTTTCGATATTAGAAAATGATGGTATTGCATTGGTTATATATCAAAAAGATGAATGGACTATTTCGCAGAGAATCTTATCCCAAAGTGAAAAGGGATGGACGTCGATGAATTATGAACATAAGAGAAAAAAGCACAAACAGATTGACGATGGTATTGCACATTTGTATGAAATAGGCGGCAGGAACATTGTTAATATATCTGTATCAGTGGATGATGTTAAGGACATAGATAACACTGTAATGGACAGCATGGGCAATGCATATCAGGTGTATGCATACGAACATGGTTTGGGCGGAGCGTTTGTTTATTACTTGTTAGTAATAGATGAGGAACTGCCGGATGATTACAAGGTTTATATTGGTGATTATGAGATTGAGATTCAATGAAATGATGTTAAGGATAAGCGAGGGATGAAATGGGAGCTAGTGGAGCACAAATTTTTGAGGATGATTTTGCATGTGATATCAGAGCTGATTATATTCATAAGTTGAGGTGTAAAAAGACTAGTGAGGAAGCAACAGCAGAGCTGCTAGAATCTAATGTAAGGACATTGGAGGATGTGGAAGATGCAGCGGTGTTTTGGTTTGCACTTGCTGATACACAGTGGGAATATGGGCGTTTATTGCCGGAAGTTAAGAATAAGGCCCTAGAATATCTTTCAAGGGATGAAGAATTGGAACGATGGCGAGAATCTGACGAGAGGTTGCTACTTGAGCGTTTGAAAGTAAGAGAAAAGCTTAAGTGTAAGTTGTTGTCGCCACAACCGCCAGAAAAGAAGATATCCGGATATAGGCTGTATAAGTGCAAATGGCAGTTGGGTGATGTATTTGCGTACAGATTTGACAGTAAATACAGTAAAGAAATGGGTGTTTATGGTCATTATATAATCTTTAGAAAAGTGACAGAAGATAGCTGGTGGCCGGGACATATTGTTCCTACGGTGCATGTGTACAAGTGGATAGGAGATTCATTGCCGGATTTGGATGGTATTATGCAGATGCAATTACTTCCGCAGAAGTTTGTTCCGATTGTATATATTAAAAATCCGAAAAAGAAGAAAGAGTATTTCTTGAATTTGTTAGTTACGCGTGAAAGCCAGATACCTAAAGATAAACTCACATATTTAGGAAATGTGCAGGGGAAAGACATTATCCCATATAAAGAGGTGTCGAATTCTTATAATGGTTATGCTTATACGGATTGGAAGAACTTTGAAAAAGAAATCTTGGAACAATATTTTGATTGGAAAGATGTCAATGAAAAAGCATAGCACTTTCAAAAGTATTATTTGAATATGATAAAGGAGTAACGAGATGGATATGTGTTTACTGCAATTATGGAACTTGTTAATGTGTTGTATGCCATTGTAGTTAGAAATCCTGCGGAATGTGAATGTTGGTCGCCTAAAAAAGGGAGATCAATTCATTCGTTAGATGAGCACATTGAGTTTATCCGTTCAATGAAAGAATTGAAGAGATATTCCGTATGCACATTCTATGAAAAATAGAAAAATGTATAATCTTAAAGATAAAGATTTGCTGAAAAACTATTAAAGAAAAATAGGGGATGGTAATATATGAAAATAGATGGCGTAGCAGTAAATTACGATTGTACTAGCTTTTATTTAAAAAAGCAGCATATGTGTTTTGGTTGTGGATACATTCTTGAGGCCAGAAGAAGAGATGTTGTAGTTAATACTGGAACACCGGAGGCGAAAAAGTATCAACTTAGTACAGCGGAAACTTTTTCGCATGGGTTTTCACATAGTAATATACTAGTTACAACTTTCTTCTTCTACTGCCCGAGTTGTGGTCGTAGTTATGAGGTTAGAGAGTTAATTAACCTCGAACGGGAGCAGAAGCGTAAGGAAAAAAGAGTAAGAAATGGTTTAAGTGGTTTTAGCTTGACTGTCGAATAAGGTGAATCAGTTAGACAGGGAGATTGTTAACTGCTCAATTGGTTCTGTGTTAGGCTGAAGCAAACTAAAAAGGGGATAAAGAAATGATATGTCCATATTGTGAACAGGGCGAGGTAGTGAATGCCAGAATTAGAAAAAATGGAAAAGAGATATTTGTGTGTCAAGAGTGTGATACTGTGTGGTATCAAGTGGTTAACCTGACAACAGGAATAGGATTCGATTTGGCTATGAGCAATGAAGGGTGTAACAATAGTTGGGATGAGTTAGAATTTAGTACAAATATCAATATGGAATCAGAGATTATGAGAGTTATAACAGATTATAATAGTTTGTCGAGAGGATATGTAGTCAGGGATGGATATGTTTTTACATCTTTGTCAGCTCAGACCAATGTTTTTGATGCAATAGTGATAATTAATTCGGCGGAGGTGGGAAGTTGGGGCAACCGATATGGTGAGCCCCAGCGTTCACTGGACGAACATATTGAGTATATAAATAAATTCAAGTTGAAAAAAGCTAAGATAATAGCGGATACTATTGATTTTCTAGGGGCATGTCCCACTTTGATGGAATTACAAATTATACCAACAATAAAGAGGGACAATTTTAATTTTTCGTACTTATATGGTCGTAAGAATGTTAAGGTGTTAAGTTGCATTACTAACTATGGTGACAGTGGCGAATTTAAGAGTGAGGTCGATTACTCAAGGATAGGTGGCATTGAAGAATTAGCTATTTCGGGAACAGGGCATAAGAATTACTGTTGTATACAGACGTTAAAGGATTTGTGGATATCTAATAATAAAGATTATGATGATTTAGAGAGCATTGGTAATTCTACAAATCTCCAAAGTTTGACGATTATGCAATGTGGTGTTAAGTCTGTTAATGGAATAGGGCGTATTAGAGAATTAAAGAATATGTATCTTTCGTATAATCGTTGTTTGACGGATATAGCCGAGATATGTACTCAAGGGGGAAATCTAAAAACATTGACGATTGAGGCGTGTCCTAAGATAACTGACTTTAGTTGTTTGTATAGTTTAACGCAACTAGAACATTTGGTTTTGAATGGTAGTAATGATTTACCGGATTTGAAGTTTTTATCAGTGATGCCCAATTTAAAAACATTTAGTTTTACAATGAATGTTGAAGACGGTGATTTGAGTATATGCAAAAGAATTCCGTATGTTCACTGCGGAAAAGGAAGGGAACATTATAATCTTAAAGATAAAGATTTGCCCAAGAATATTGGTTGATTTCAGATTGTTTTAAGGGAGTATTGCGTAGATTTTGCAATACTCCCTTGTATTATACACAGATATTATACTGTTTCAGGTTCCGGATAATCAACGCCGAAAGTATCAACAGTTACACTTGCGATAACCTGTGGGATTCGTGGTCTGTCATTCCAGTCAACGTCAACAAGTGCAATCTTGTCCACATTCTCGATTCCCTCGATAACCTTACCAAATGCTGCGTAGCTTCCGTCAAGGTGTGGAGAAGTCTCATGCATAATGAAGAACTGTGAGCCTGCTGAGTCAGGATGCTGAGCACGAGCCATAGAAAGAACGCCCTTTGTATGCTTTAAGTCATTCTTGAAACCGTTTATGTTAAACTCACCCTTGATTGAGTAACCAGGACCGCCCATGCCTGTTCCGTCCGGATCGCCACCCTGAATCATAAATCCGGCGATAATTCTGTGGAAGATTACGCCATCATAGAAGCCCTTCTTAATAAGACTTATAAAGTTATTAACTGTGTTAGGAGCGATTTCAGGATAAAGCTCTGCCTTATATACATCACCGCTTTCCATAGTAAATGTTACAATTGGATTCTGTGCCATATTAGTATTTCCTTTCAAAATTAATCGATATATGTTATTGTATATTAAGAGAGTGAAAATTGTCAACAATTCTAGCGAGGTATTTCATATGTTATCGATTAATCAGGGTTTGGAGTGTATATATATAAATGTTTCTAATCATCCAATCGAAGTTGAGGAATTCAAAGCATTTACGGAATATATGCAGGAGGAAGGGATTGAAGTCAGGAAAGGTCTGCCTGAAATTACTGCGTCTCATGTAGAAGATGAGGAAATAGTTTTTTGTGACGATAATGCTGGAATACTTGTGATTACTGATTCTGATGAGTCAGTGTCAGAGCTGGATGTGGCAGTGGTTGGTTATGGTGCCGGGTACCAGGGAACTGCTTCATATGTGATTGAAAGTCTTGATGTGTGGGTGTCATATCTTAGAATGGCATATGCAAGATATATGGAGTTACCTTTTGTGGTGGCAGAAACGGACAGACTGATTATACGTGAGATGACTTTAGATGATTTGTCGCAGATGTATGAGCTGTATGAGAGTATT
>JAFQIQ010000255.1 GCA_017397445.1 Lachnospira sp. | reverse complement strand
TTCTTCCGTATTTGAAGCTTCCACATTAGAACTATCTCCACTCTGCTCCTCAGTCACAGTTGTTTCAATCTGCTCTGCCTCCGCCATAATCAAATCTGAAACTACATCACCTGAAACAGCCACGCTATCCATATTATCCTTTGGCATACCACCGGAACATCCCGAAACCATCAACACACTACACTACACAACACCAACATAAACCATACTTTCTTTAACATAGAAATCGCTCCCTTCTACTGTGGTACTGCTGCTTTTGCAAAAATCAGAAAGACCCTTGCCACCAGCACAAATAACAACAAAAACAACTTTGCTCCGTAAAAAACTGCCTTTAAAACAAAAAGCACACTCTTCAAAAGAAACTTCACTACTGCAATCAAAATGCTTCCTAATCCCATACCGGACCTCCTTTCCGGACATTTCCTTTACAAGTGACCAAACTTAAGGAAATGTCATCGCTACTTGCTCCAATGCAGCCACGCATCGGAAGGATAAAAAATACACCATCCCAAACTTTACTTCTTATTGAAGTCTAAGCTTAAGATGGTGTAGTCCAATACCCACTCTTGGTTTCATATTCAGTTTTTTGGTGCCTTTCTCCACCAATTTTACCGTAACTGATTAAAAAATATATAGTTGGACTAACCTCTGAAACGCCCTATTTATAAGGCTTTCTTAAGCTTGTCACTATTATATCTAAATCCCCGTTTTCCCAACGTGATACCGTTCTATCAGTAACACCAAAAAGTTCTGCTACCTGTTCCTGTGTCAATCCACGTTCTTTTCTAAGTTCTTTGAGTAAGCATCCTATTTTTTCTTGTTGCATAATATGCCCTCCTTTCACTCGTAACAATACCATTATCAGCAGCACAAAACCACGACACATTGCGGGACTTTACTTATTTCGACCGGGCAATAA
Source organism: Lachnospira sp. (assembly GCA_017397445.1). Lineage (GTDB taxonomy): Bacteria > Bacillota > Clostridia > Lachnospirales > Lachnospiraceae > Lachnospira. The sequence goes on along the minus strand of JAFQIQ010000255.1, from coordinate 4,758 downwards.
TGTCCTGTCGACGCTTCTAATTCACTAGCAGCCAAAATATAAGGCCTATTAACAAAATCACCCCCAACAATTCATTAATTCCATACCCAATGACAAGTGCAATCACATATAGTACCCACCATTTTCCCATTGAAACATTAGTACTTGTCCATCTACGAGATGAATATCCGCTATCTGTTCCATCATAAATACAATCATTATAATGATGTCCGTCTGTTCCGCCACAATCATGACAATGTCCATGTTCACTCATAATGTTCGCCCCCATATATAATAATTTTATTTTTTACCTACCAATCCAAATCATCCATAGCATCATCCACGCCGTCCGCATAGTCATCGTCGCTATAATATCTGTCCCAGTCATAATCATCACCATCGTACACATCTTCGTAGCCTTTATCGTATGAGCTGTATGGATTAGAGTATGTATTCTTCTTAGAACTGCTTTTGCTACCGGAACTGGTTGTATTAGTTTTTTTCGATGAGGATGAACTGCTACTATCCTTGTATTTTGAAGAATTCGACTTGTATGAACTTGTGCCTGAATAACGCTTATGAAGGTAACAATAGCTACTTCCGGATGAAACTTCATTATCACAACCTGCACTAATGCATCGCTCTTTACCTGCACTAATTATCAATCCAATAAATAACACTACTCCAACTGTTACAAATGCTGCAATAATTCCTGAATAATCATTTCTTCTACCCATAAGACATATCCTCCTTAAATATGATAAAACCAAGGTAATCAAGACTCATATCTCTTACCTTTGTTACATCTAAATTATACAACACACAGGTGGGTGATAAATTACACTCGCAACCCAAAACATATGTAAAATTAAATGTAACGTTTCTCACGCAAAAAATCCAGGGCTTTCGCCCTGGATTTTTAATATCGTTGTACTTATTCAATTTTACACCATTTGACACCAATTTTGACACCAATTAACTATAAAATTACACCAATTTGTGATAAGTTACGATAAGTCATCTCTCATCGAAATTCGCATAAGCACTGGGGTTTACAGCATTTTCGAAAATCTGCTTACATTCTATCGTGGAATGTTCTACTAATTACATCCATCTGCTGCTCGCGTGTAAGGTCGATGAACTTTACAGCGTAACCAGATACACGGATTGTGAAGTTAGCGTACTCTGGCTTCTCTGGATGCTCCATAGCATCGAGAAGTAATTCCTTACCGAATACGTTTACGTTAAGGTGGTGAGCACCCTGGTCGAAGTAACCATCCATAATGTTTACAAGGTTGTTTACTCTCTCCTCTTCGTTAGCACCCAATGCCTCTGGGTTCATTGTCTGTGTATTAGAGATACCATCCAATGCCCACTCGTATGGAAGCTTTGTAAGTGAGTTAAGAGAAGCCAAAAGACCGTTCTGCTCTGCACCGTATGATGGGTTAGCACCTGGAGCAAGTGGAGCACCTGCTGGTCTACCATCCGGCATAGCACCTGTGTACTTACCGTAAACTACATTTGAAGTAATTGTAAGGATAGATGTTGTAGGCTCTGAGTTTCTGTATGTGTGTCTCTTCTTAATCTTGCTTAAGAATGTTCCAAGTAACCATACAGCGATATCATCAGCTCTATCATCATCGTTACCGTATCTAGGGAAGTCGCCCTCAACCTCGAAGTCGATTGCTAAACCGTCCTCGTCACGGATAGGCTTAACCTTAGCATACTTAATAGCTGAAAGTGAATCTACTACGTGTGAGAAACCAGCGATACCTGTAGCAAATGATCTCTTGAGATGTGTATCAAGAAGAGCCATCTGAGCTGCCTCATAGTAGTACTTATCATGCATATAGTGGATAAGGTTCAATATATTAACGTAAAGGTTAGCTAACCAGCCCATCATATCCTCGAATGCAACGATAACCTCATCGTAATCAAGGTACTCTGATGTGATTGCTCTGTACTTAGGACCAACCTGAACTCTTGACTTAACATCTACACCACCATTGATAGCGTAAAGTAAGCACTTAGCAAGGTTTGCTCTGGCACCGAAGAACTGCATCTCCTTACCTGTCTGTGTAGCAGATACACAGCAGCAGATTGAGTAATCATCGCCCCATGTAACCTTCATAACATCATCATTCTCGTACTGTACTGAAGATGTAAGTACAGAAATCTTAGCAGCGAACTTTTTGAAGTTCTCTGGAAGCTTTGATGAGTAAAGCACTGTCAAGTTTGGCTCTGGTGAAGGACCCATGTTAACAAGTGTGTGAAGGAATCTGTAGTCTGTCTTTGTAACCATTGAACGGCCATCGATACCTGTACCACCAACCTCGAGAGTAGCCCATGTTGGGTCACCTGAGAATAACTCGTTGTATGATGTAATTCTTGCGAACTTAACCATTCTGAACTTCATAACCATATGGTCGATAAGCTCCTGAGCCTCTTCCTCTGTAAGGATACCAGCTTCCATATCTCTCTGGAAGTAGATATCAAGGAATGTAGAAATACGACCAACTGACATAGCAGCACCGTTCTGTGTCTTGATAGCAGCGAGGTAACCGAAGTATAACCACTGGCAAGCCTCTCTTGCATCCTTAGCAGGCTTAGAGATATCATAGCCGTAGATAGCAGCCATTTCCTTCATACCCTTTAATGCTCTGATCTGATCAGAAATCTCTTCCTTAAGACGGATAACATCATCTGTCATTGTGTTGATACCACAATTCAACTTATCCATCTCCTTCTCAGCGATAAGGATATCGATACCGTAAAGCGCAATTCTTCTGTAATCGCCTACGATACGACCACGACCGTAAGTATCCGGAAGACCTGTGATGATGTGACTCTTACGTGCTGCTCTCATCTCTGGTGTGTATGCATCGAATACACCCTGATTGTGTGTCTTGTGATAATCTGTAAAAATCTTGTGAAGCTCTGCACTTGGCTCATAACCGTAGTTTCTGCATGACTCCTCAGCCATCTTGATACCACCGTATGGCATAAATGCTCTCTTAAGAGGCTTATCTGTCTGAAGACCAACAACCTTCTCAAGCTCCTTCATAGACTCATCTATATATCCAGGGCCATAAGCTGTAAGACCAGAAACAACCTCTGTTTCCATATCTAAAACGCCGCCCTTTGCTCTCTCTTCCTTCTGTAACTCCTGCAATCTGCCCCAAAGCTTGTTAGTTGCCTCTGTTGGACCTGCAAGGAAGTCCTCATTGCCATCGTATGGCTTGTAGTTCTTCTGGATGAAATCTCTTACATTGATTTCCTGCTTCCAAAGTCTGCCTTCAAAACCATTCCAGTTCTCACTTGCGAACATAGTAAAATCCTCCTTAATTTAATCTAAAATAGATAATGTAAAATTGTATTAGTTTTTGTACATTGTATACAAAAGCCTTTTTAAAAAAAATTGTCAGCACATTGTCAAGTCCCTAATTCAAGCAACCGTCAAACATATTGACAAATAAGTAACAATTACCGACAAGCAAATGTTAGCACTTATTACATATAAAAGCAAGCTAAAATTTCATATTTCTTGATTTAGTACAATCCGCAATAAGCACTATGTTTTATAGCGATATTATTCCTTGCTTTCTGCTTTGTTATACCACACATTTTCTGCTATTCAATAAAACAAAATAATTTAATTAAAATCTAGTTCACAAATCGTAACTATAATTGTATAATCTTAATGTATTATATGATTTTGAATCAAATGCGTGTATACAATATACAATCATATTTTACAATTATTATAACTTAAAAACAAGAGGGGATATTATGGAAATTATTATTGAAAATTTATCCAAAAATTTTGAGAAGAAACAAGTTCTTCAAAACATTAATTTTTCTTTTGAAGGAGGCAAGATATACGGCCTTCTTGGACGCAACGGTGCGGGCAAAACAACTCTTTTCAACTGTGTCAACCAGGATATTAAAGCCGATAGCGGAAAGTTCTATATCAAGAAAGAAAATACTCAGAGAGAACTTGATCCTGAGGATATAGGCTACGTTGTTTCCACTCCAACGGTACCTGAGTTTCTCACCGCAAGAGAATTTCTCAAGTTCTTCACAGAAGTTAACGCTCACAGAATCACCGATTTAAAACCACTGGATGAGTATTTTGAATCCGTAAGCATTGCATACGATGACCGTGACAGACTGCTCAAGGACTATTCCCATGGTATGAAAAACAAGATGCAGATGTTAACTAATACCATAACAAAACCTAATCTTATTCTTCTTGACTAACCACTTACATCTCTTGATGTAGTTGTATCAGAGGAGATTAAGCAGATGCTCCGAGGTCTTAAGGATGACCGTGTTATCATATTCTCGACACACATTCTTGAACTTGCCATGGACCTTTGCGATGAAATTGTGATTCTTAATCACGGTACTCTTGAAACTGTCCACAAGTCAGAGCTTGATAATGCTAACTTTAAGGAAAAGATTATTGATGCTTTGAAGGAGGCCTAATATGCTGAAAACATTTAAAATATCATGGTCTATTGAGAATACATACCGTACCAATGCCATTATCAATTCCTTCAAAAGCATACCTTTCATCGGAAAGCATCTTCCTATGGATGAGTTCTACAAAATTGCACCGTTAAAGATTTTTGCAGGATTTCTCTCCGTATTATGGGAGATTGGAACTACATTTTTCGGCAAGCTCGCCTACGTTCTTGTACTTATGGCACTTTCCGGCATACTGGCGGAATTTTCTAAAGCTTCCGTTGCAACAATATTTGTCCATTGCTATATTCT
>JAFQIQ010000254.1 GCA_017397445.1 Lachnospira sp. | reverse complement strand
TGGCACAGATAAAGCTAAGAGCGGAAAGAGTTGGTGGCTTTAATGATTCTATGTTACTGCTTTGTGAGACGAGTTTGGAAGCCATAGAGGATACTCTTAAAGAACTTAAACCACAGATAGTTATAGTGGATTCCATACAGACTATGTATAGGGAAGAGGTAGGTTCGGCACCGGGCAGTGTCGGACAGATTAGAGAAACCACAGCGGTACTTATGCAGCTTGCAAAAGGATTGGGTATTTCCATATTTATTGTAGGACATGTTACTAAGGAAGGTGTTGTTGCAGGACCAAGGGTGCTTGAACATATGGTAGATACAGTGCTATATTTTGAAGGCGACCGCAATGCTTCGTACAGAATTCTCAGAAGTGTTAAAAACAGATTTGGTTCCACTAATGAGATCGGCGTTTTTGAGATGCAGGAGGCGGGACTTATAGAGGTGGAGAACCCGTCAGAGTATATGCTTAATGGAAGACCATCTGATGCATCAGGTTCGGCGGTTGTTTGTCTGGTTGAAGGAACAAGACCTTTGTTGGTAGAGATTCAGGCGTTGGTATGTGATTCTAATTTCGGAATGCCAAGAAGAACTGCAGCGGGAACAGATTATAACAGGGTTAACCTGCTTATGGCTGTATTGGAAAAAAGAGCAGGTATTCATATGTCCGGTAGTGATGCTTATGTTAATATTGCAGGAGGACTTAAGGTGACAGAGCCTGCTATGGATTTGGGGATAGTTATGGCTTTGGTCAGCAGTTATAGAAATAGACCAATACCGGATGACACTATAATATTTGGTGAGGTAGGACTTGCCGGTGAAGTAAGAGCTGTAAGTCAGCCACAGGTTAGAATCAATGAAGCAATAAAACTTGGCTTTAAAAATGTTATTCTTCCGGAAGTGTGCTTGAAAAATATTAAGAAAACTGGTAAAATAAATGTATTAGGTGTACGTAATGTTAACGAAGCTATTAAATTGTTATAATTGTATCGTTGCGTGGAGAGGAGACTATTATGGAAGATACACAGTTAATAAAGAATCTTACTAATATTCTTGAAGGTTTGGATGAGTCGCAGGAGAAGTTGGAGAAAGATGCGTTTGACGTAATTAATTCTTCAGATACATCCTTGAATCTTGTAAAAGAAAGCATTGGAAGTGTTGAAGAGATATTGAAAATGATAGATGCACTTAATCAGGTAGTGGAAGAGTCTGCGGCAAAGATTAAGCAGTTAGAGACATTATCACAGAAGATTGAGGATTTTGCAGCTGTTATTGCAGCAATATCTAATAAGACTAATATTCTGTCGCTCAATGCATCTATAGAGGCAGCAAGAGCGGGCGAGCATGGAAGAGGTTTCGCGGTAGTTGCGGGAGAGGTTCGTTCTTTGGCAGCACAATCAGCCAAATCATCAAAAGAGATTTCAGATACAATTAACAAGGTACAGAAGTCTGTTGGCGAAACGGTGGAAGCTATGAATACAGTGTATGCTAATGCTACAGCTCAGAAGGAGAAGGCAGATTCAGTGGAAGTTGTGCTTAAGAAGGTTGTTGATGCGGCTCTTACTGCTAATACATTGGCACGTAATATAGAGAATGAGATTGCGTACCAGCGTGAAATTACTGATGAAGCGAAGAATGCATTGAATGCATAATTAATTGTTGCGAGTGTAATTTATTACCCTTCGTGTCTGATATTATTCTTTTAGAACGAAGCTGATATATGGTTTTCGTACTAAAGAATGATATTATACACGGAGGGTTTTGGTTATGAAAAGAAATCTTAGAAGAGTAGGAATTATAATTAGTTGTTTGTTGGGATTGGAATTAGAAGCGGCATTATATTATGTGTTTGGTATTAATCCCTCATATGTACCATTAATAGCAGTTGTGGGATTATGGCTCGCTATTACAGTAATGGTAGGTTGTGTTGTGGATGAAGTGTTAAAAAGAAAGTTCGGCATTAGATTAATAAGGGTGTAATAAATGTAAATGTAATTACATATATTTTCACAAGAATATATTAGTCAGGTGCAGATATGCATATGGTAGGGAGATTGAGTTACAATAAAATATTTAGGCAGATGTTGGTGCTGATAGTTGCAATTATAATGGCTACGAGTAGTATTATGTTTGCAATGTCAGCACCTTTTTGTGTAGTTGCGAAGGAGGAGCAGTCAGAAAAAGAAGCTAAGCAGGGAATTAATTTAGAGTCACCTTCAGCTATTCTTATGGAAGCATCTACGGGACAGGTAATCTTTGAAAAAGATGCTGATAAACCGATGCCGCCGGCAAGTGTAACAAAGATTATGACATTGTTGTTAATATTCGATGCTATTGGAGAAGGCAAATTGTCATTAGAGGATGAGGTGACTGTTTCCGAGAATGCTGCATCTATGGGAGGAAGTCAGGTGTTTTTGGAACCGGGAGAGAAGCAGACAGTTAACACTATGATTAAATGTATAAGTATGGCTAGTGCTAATGATGCGTGTGTGGCCATGGCAGAGCATATATGTGGAACGGAGGAAGCATTTGTTGTAAAGATGAATGAAATGGCCAAGGGATTGGGGATGAATAATACACATTTTATTAATACATGTGGACTGGATGTGGAGGGTCATCTTACAACTGCTAAGGATATAGCAATTATGAGTCGTGAACTTATTACAAAATATCCGCAGATACGTGATTATTCAATGGTTTGGATGGATACTATGACTCATTCAACAAGAAAGGGTGATACAGAGTTCGGACTTACAAACACTAACAAGCTCATAAAGCAGTATGAGTGGGCTACAGGGTTAAAAACAGGTTCTACAAGTAAGGCCGGATGTTGTCTTTCTGCTACAGCTAAAAAGGATGGTGTGGAATTAATTGCTGTAATTCTTGCTGCCCCTAACAGTAAAACCAGATTTGCAGAGGCTATAAGTCTTTTGAATTATGGATATAGTGTATGCGATATATATATGGATGACGCTATGCCACAGATTCCTCAGGTTATGATTAATAAAGGAAAAAATGATAGTGTAAGAGCAGAATATTCAAAAACGTTTTCATATATGTTTATGGATAAAGTTGACCACAGCACAATAAATAAGGAACTAAAAATGTATGATAATATTACGGCTCCAATAGAAAAGGGCGATGTGTTGGGGCAACTGACATATACGTATGATGGCGAAACTATTGGTGTTATTGATGTTATAGCATCTGAAGGAGTTGAAAAGGCAACATATTGGAATACTCTTAATAAAATGCTTGATAAATTGTTATTTTAGTAGTGAATTTTGTCGCGAAATGTGGTATATTCTTTATAATAGTGGTATTATGCTCTGTCATTGTGCCATACGCAATGAAATTTGTTAGATTTAAGGGATATGACTATGGATTTATTTGATTATATGCGAGAAAACACAATGAAAAATGAATCACCGCTTGCGTCCAGAATAAGACCTGTGACACTTGATGAGGTAGTAGGGCAGCAACATATTATAGGCAAGGATAAATTGCTTTATAGAGCTATTCAGGCAGATAAATTAAGTTCGATTATATTTTATGGACCTCCGGGAACCGGAAAAACAACTCTTGCAAAAGTTATTGCTAATACTACAAGTGCAGATTTTAAACAGATTAATGCCACAGTAGCAGGCAAGAAGGATATGGAAGAGATTGTAGAACAGGCGAAGAATTCTCTTGGAATGTATGGAAAGAAAACAATATTGTTTGTAGATGAGATACATAGATTCAACAAGGGGCAACAGGATTATCTATTGCCTTTTGTTGAGGATGGTACAGTGGTGCTTATTGGAGCTACTACAGAGAACCCGTATTTTGAAGTTAACGGAGCGTTATTATCCCGTTCTATTATATTTGAATTAAAGCCGTTGGAGAAAGAGGATATTAAAGTTATTCTAAAGAGAGCGGTATATGATGAGAAGAAGGGAATGGGCAGTCTCAATGCTGATATAGATGATGAGGCATTAGAGTTTCTTGCTGATATATCTAATGGAGATGCAAGAAGTGCACTTAATGCCATAGAACTTGGAGTGTTGACAACTAAGCCATCGGAGGACGGTAAGATTCATATAACGCTAAAGATTGCAGAGCAGTGTATTCAGAAACGTGCCATAAAGTATGATAAGAGTGGTGATAACCATTATGATACAATATCAGCATTTATTAAGAGTATGCGTGGCTCGGATCCTGATGCGGCAACATATTATCTTGCAAGAATGCTGTATGCGGGTGAGGATATTAAGTTTATTGCAAGAAGAATTATGATATGTGCAAGCGAAGATGTTGGTAATGCAGATCCGCAAGCACTTGTAGTAGCAACTAACGCAGCTCTTGCAGTTGAAAGAATTGGTATGCCTGAGGCTCAGATTATTCTTTCACAGGCAGTTAATTATGTAGCCTGTGCTCCTAAGAGCAATGCTTCAACTAATGCTATATTTGGTGCGTTGGATGTTGTGAAGAACGAAAAGACATATGCGGTTCCTATGCATTTGAGAGATGCACATTATGGTGGTGCAGGTAAGTTAGGCCATGGTGTAGGATATAAATACGCACATGATTATAAGAATCATTATGTGACACAACAGTATTTACCGGATGAGTTGGTGGGAAGAGTGTTTTATGAGCCAACCGATAACGGTTATGAGAAGATGATGAAGGAACATATGGAAAGAATTAAGTCGGAGGCAGAGACTATATGAGAGAGTACCTGAAGCGATTAACTAAAGGACATTTTCTATATAATGACAACAAGCTCAATTTGGCTACAGATAATATCTCTATGCAGGTAGTATCTGATACTGTGTCAGCAGGTTGTTTTGTAGTGAAAGCACTACAGCCTGTGAAAGGCGTGGTATGGTCAGATAATGAGCGTGTTGTTGTTAAAACGTGCACATTTACAGGAAGAGAATGCGAAATTGAGTTTGAAATCGATGCTAAAGGTCTTAAAGCCGATGATGTTATCAGTGGCAGATTTGATATAGTAAGCAATGCGGGAGAAGCGTCGCTGACCTATGAGATGAAGATTGTTCCGGCAGTGTTTAATACTACTTGTGGAGAAGTGTCCAATGTGTTTAATTTTGCCGGACTTGTGCAGAATGCAAAGGAAGAGGCGGTTACTGCATTTTATGATGAAAGATTTAGAGACTGGGTTATTGGTGAGGATGTAGCCCTGGGGAATCTGTATGATGTTCTTAGAAGTGGGAAGAGTGCAGAATCGGCTATGGAAGAGTTCCTGATTGCGGCAAAGAAAAAAGCACCGGTAGTTATAAAGTTGACAGATAATGAAAAGATATTTGAGGATGTTTCTGAGAATGTTCAGGAAAGCATCAGTATAACTAAAAGCGGTTGGGGAGAAGTCTGTATCAGTGTCACGACGGATGCAGATTTTATTAAACCGGAACTTGTTAGCATAACAGGGGATGTATTTACCGGCAATCATTACGAGTTGCAGTATTTGTTGGATACTGCATGTATGCATGCAGGTAATAATTACGGCAGAGTTGTTTTAACAACATTTAATCAGCGATTGGTGTATGAGATTACTGCACATTGTAAGAAGCAGGAAAGAACGCTTTTGGAACAAAGAAAAGCGGATATGGGACTTGTAAAAGAGTATCTTGCGTATAGAACCAAAAAAAAGAATGCAGTAGATTGGGTGAACAACTCTAATCAGATTCTTGACAGAATACGAGGACTTGATAATGATAATGTGCAGTATAAACTTATACAGGCACAGATGTGTATAGCAGGACAAAGACAGGAAGAAGCAGAATGGCTATTGGACAGTGCTAAAACTGTATTAGGGAATTCAGCAGATTTTAAAGACGTGAAAAGCGTTGAGTTGTACTGTTATTACCTGTATGTTAGTTCCCTTGCCATGAAGGATGAGGCATATACGGCCAAGGTCGCTGCAAAAGTAAAGAATTATTACGAAAACGGTTATGATACATGGCGGATACTATGGCTTATGTTTTATCTGGACAATAGCATTAATCGTAATGTCAGTATTAAACTTATGCGTATTAAGGATGTGTGTCGTAATGGATGTACAAGTCCAATTATGTATATGGAGGCTCTTTCTATACTTAATTCACAGCCGGCCCTTTTGAGGGTTCTTAATCGTTTTGAGATGCAGGTGCTTTACTTTGGATGTAAGTATAAGCTTATAACAGAAAAACTGGCTATGCAGGCGGTTGATATAATTGAGGGTGAGAAGCAGGCTGACAGTGGAATGATACTTCTGCTTGGAAAAATCAGTGAACTGTTTGAGAATGATGTGATTCTTAATTGTGTAGTTACACAGATGATAAGAAATGGATTTGCGGGTAAGGAATATTTTCCATTGTATGAAAAGGGAATTCTTAGAGGTTTAAGAATTACCAGATTGTATGAATATTATATAAAGAGCATTGATAAGAGTAAGATGATGCGTCTTCCTAAGATGGTTCTTATGTATTTTACATATGACAGCAATCTTGAATATAGAGACAAAGCGTATCTGTATGCTAATGTCATAATGAATGAACTTGATTCTAAAGATATTATGGATGCATATATGCCAAGTATTGAATATTTTGGACATGAACAGCTAAGATTAGGAAACATAGATGATAATCTTATGATTATATATAAGCACATATGGTCTGAAAAAATAATGGACAGTTCTACTTACGACAGCATGAGAAGACTGATGTTTACATATAAGGTGAGTTGTTTTGATGCATCAGTTAAAACGGTGGTTGTGAAGCATAAAGAGCTGGATAATATTAAGCAGTATCAGATTATTGATGGTATTGCTTATGTTCAAATGTATACAGAGAATGCAGCTGTTTCATTTATGGATGATAACGGTATATACCGTAAGGATAGCATTCGATATGAGATTACTAAAGTTCTTGAGGATGATTCGTTGTTTATGTCAATCAATGATACTTATGGCAGTGATTTGTATGCTAAGATGTATATGTTTGAAAATGCATCTAAGCTTAAGATTGACAGTGAAACTATGTATGAGCTGGCGAAGGGGTTGATGAAAGAAGCATCGATTAATGAAAAGACAAAGCAAAAATATAACTCTTGGATTATAGGATATTATAATGTGTATTATATCGGGGATGATTTTAAGAGTTGCTACAAGCTGATTGATGATAGGAATCTTTCTGTTCAGGATGCTGTAAAGTTAATTGAGGTATGTATAACACAGGAGTATTATGCTAAGGCAAAAGAACTGATATGTGAATATGGCTATTCTTTGGTGGCACCTCTTAAAGTATTTAAACTTGTACGGTATCTTATTGAGACCGAGAAAGAAAAAGAAGATGAACTTTTAAGTAATATGTGTTCTTATGTTTTTGCAAATAAAACATATAATGAAGATGTGCTTGATTATATGGTGCAGTATTATAATGGCAGTAACGAAAATATGTATGAGGTATTTAAGGCATGTCAGAATTTTAAAGTCCTTTGTAAGCCTTTAGCTGAGAGAATCGTTGCACAGATGTTATTTACTGGTGAGCATAACGGACGTATGACGGAAGTGTTTGGATACTATACTGCTAATGGAGCCAGAATGGATGTGGTTCGGGCATATGTTGCATATCACTCATACTTGTATTTTATTATGCAAAAACGGACTAATGATATTGTATTTAAGAATCTTGAACAGCTTATTGAAGAAAATGTTACTTTGCCGGATATATGTGGAATAGCACTTTTGAAGTATTATTCCTGTCGAATTGAAGAGCTTAGCAATAAGCAGCTTGGAACGGCTCAGTTATTGCTTAACATATTATGTAAAGAAAATAAACTGTTTGAGTTTTATAAAAAGTTTAGTGACATATTGGTAATGCCTTATAATATGACGGATAAAACTGTAATTGAATATGTTGCTAATCCTGATTGGAAAGTTGAAATACATTATTTTATTAATGGTTCAGAGGAAGAAATTGTTGAAGTTTTAGGAAACACAGCGGGAGTGTTTACAAAGACTATGATTTTGTTTTACGGTGATAACGTGCAGTATTATTTTGTGGTAGACAAAGGCGGTGAAACTGTAAGAACCGATATGCAAAGTATAGTTGGCAATACTATTAATCCTGAACACACGGAGTGTCGTTTTGAGTATATTAACGATATGCTTGCTAGTCGAGAACTGCATGATATGGTTACTATGAAAAAATTAATGCACGGATATAGTGTGCAGGATTATATTGTAAAAGAATTATTTAAGCCTATGTGAAAAGGCTTATAAATGTCGAAGGAGAACGTTATGGAAAATGGTGTTGGATTGTTTGTGGGAATCAATATTAATGAAACACATTCTATGGTAAGTTTTTTAGATGTTACAGCAAAAGAGCCACAGAATATATTGTTTTCAGATAAGAAGACAACACAGGATAATCCGATTCCGTTGTCATCCTGGGGACAGATTAGCAAATCAGGAGACGTAGCACAGACAGAGACTATAGTGAATTTTGTTGCTACTCTCATAGAATATGCTAAGCGGTTGACTAAAGCTACAAAGATAAATAAAGTATGTATTGCCGTTGAGGATTTTAGAATTGATACATTGGATGCCATAGCAGCTATTATGATGAGACTTCAGTACTCTAGGGAGCAGTGGTGTGTTATCAGTCATGAGGAAAGTTTTGCATATTATGCATATAATCAAAAACGTGAATTATATGCTTCAGGGGTTATGTTGCTGGATTACAAGGCTGATGGTATATATGCATATCTTATGAGTAATGGTAAATATGGTGATACAGAGCTGATCATGGAAAACCGGTATAATATATCGGGGGATAATTTCAAATCTGTTTATGAAAAAAATGCAGGTCTGGAAACAGTCATGGATGATATTATGAATTGGTTGTCGATACCATTACAGGAGCATATAATTTCATCCATATATCTTACAGGTGAAGGGTTCAATGTGGAGAGTTTTCCGGAAAAACTTACAAGATTTTTCTGTAATCGGAGAAAGGTTTTTGCCGGGCAGAATCTGTTTGTTAAGGGCGGGGGCTTTGGAGCTTATGAAGAGTCTGTAATTGGTACAAAAGAAAATGTTATATTATCGTGTTCTAACCGTGTAACAACAGGAATTGAAGTTGATATATGTGAGCGTGGTGTGGCTAAAAGACTTAGAGTGATTAAGCCGGGAACTAATTGGTATACGGCACGACGCAGACTGGATTTTATATTGGAAGATGTCAATGTAATCAGAGTTATATTAAGACCGTGCAACAGCAATAAGGAGTCTTACGAGGAGATTGACATCAGTAGTATTCCTTATCGTAAAGGTAAGATGACACGAATAGAGCTGGATATTAAATTTAATTCTGACAGCAGATGTACAATAACTGTAAAAGATAAGGGCTTTGGTGATTTTGTTAAGAGCTCGGGAAAGATTGTAAGTAAAGATATAGAATTATAGAATATATAATTAGTGGGAGGTACTTATGGGTTCGATGATACTGTGCAGAACTAAAACTGCAAAAAGACCCTATAGAGTTAACGGAATAGGTATCAGAATATATTCGTTAGAGGAACTCTGTTATTATATTTATAATAATGTATATTTGTTGGGAAATGATTTTATAGATGAGAACCTGATTGAGTTTATAGGGGAAGAAATAGGAGAAAAGCAGCTTTCCGACAGGTTGGAATTGTTATTGAAGCAAAAAGCAGGGTTAGCAGAGCTTATGGTTACAATTCTTAAGTATGTAGATTATTATACAATAAATGAGATAGAGAATATTAAAGGGGTACTGGAAACATTGAGTACTCAGAATGTTCTTGAAAGACTTAAAGCAAGAGCAGACAGTTTTCTTGAAAATCAATGTTATAACAGTGCTATAGACAATTACATAAAGATATTGGAAAGTCCGGTGGATACATCTCTTTCGGCTATGTTTTATGCGAAAGTTAATCACAATATAGGAGTTGCATATACTCAGTTGTTTTTGTACAAGCAGGCGGTTGCATATTTTGATGAAGCATATAAAATCGGGTGGAATGAGGAATCAAAAAAATGTAGCGCTGCTGCAGCCAGGATGGCATTAGGTGAGAATATTATAGAGCGCGATGATACAACAGAGGAAGAATATGTGTTAAAGCGAGAGATAGAGACACTTATGGATAATGCAAGATACAGTGACGAATACAGACAATTGGCTGACATGGAGAAGATTAAGGAAGATGGACAAGTTACTGAATACTATGAAAAGATAACAGAGATTTTAGAAAGTTGGAAAAACCAATATATCAAGTATATTTCTTGATTTCATTAATTCATAGAACGGAGAGTAATCATGGGAATTAAGAATTTTTTCAAAAAACATTTTTTTGAAGAGATAGATGAAGAGCTTAATGTAGAAGAACTCAATGACCTTGTGGAAGATTCAGAAGAATATGAAACTGCTAGATTTTCAAAGAAGAAATCTGTCACTGATAAAATTGATGAAGGTGAAGATGGCGTTGGTGTTTCGGATAATACTAAAAAGAGAAAGACCTCAAAACGTGCGAAGAAGGAGCGTAATGTTCAGGAGGAAAGAGAGTTTTTAAGAGATGAAGAGGCTAAGTATGATAATATGCTTAATACTGTTCATGCAGAAGAATTGAATAAGGCTTTGGACATTACGGATAAGGATGTCCGACTGCGCTCTTTTGAAAAAGTTGAGATTAGTAATTATAGCAGTGAAGATATTAATAATTATGTAGTGGGTCAGTGTGAGATTATGGAAGAGTCTATAAGACACATTGATGCGGCTATGGAGCAATATTCTGATGTGGCGGAACATTTTTCTGATATAGAAAAACTGGAGGCTGCACCGGATGTGCTAAAGAGGGAGATTGCACATGAAGCAGAGCGTGTGGATAACCTTACGGTAGATAGAAGAATATATAAAGCAAACGAGAGTAAGTTGTCCAATTCTACATACCGTCTTATGGAACAGTATGAAGATGAAATTCCTAAGAAAATAACATTTATTGAGAATCAGGAGTCTTATTTTGAAAATGTTAAGCAGGATATGAGAGCTGTAGAAGGTGAGCAGATGGCACTCCGTATGGAGGCCAGAATATTGAAAAGACGTCAGTTAAATATTAAGCATGCTTCAATGGCTACGCTAATATGCATGTTTATAGTGTTCTCTATATTTGTCATTGCCATGGTTGCAACAGAAGATGAAACTAATATGGTGCTGTTTATTACGGTAACGGTTTTGAGCGCAATACTTGCATTGGGAATGTATGCAATCCTAAAAAATACTCAAAGAAATGTAATGGCAACAGAGATTAAACTGAATAAAACCACAAGTATGCTTAACAAGATTAAGATAAGATATGTAAATGCTATTAATGTATTAGATTTTGAATACGAAAAATACAAAATAACTAATGCATATGAACTGTCACGTAAGTATGAAGCATATCTCGAGATGAAGCAGGAGCAGAAAAATGTTTTGGATATGACTACTAAGCTTACGCAGGCAGAGGAACGCCTTATGGCCTTGTTAAGACAGATAGGAATGGTCGACTGCAATATCTGGTCAGGACAGGTGAGAGCCTTGTACAATCACAGTGAGATGGTAGAGATAAGGCATGAGTATGCGGTTCAAAGACAGAAACTTCGTGATCAGATTGCTTTTAATGAGTCACGGGTGGATGAAGCTAAGAAGAATATTAAGCTTGTCACTAAGAAATATCCAAACCTTACAGGAGATATTTTAAAGATTATTGATAAGTATGAAAAGCGTAGCAGAAAATTAGAATTTTAAAATTTACTTGCTAAATATCACATATGTGTTACAATAAAGAGTGGTTTTTTGCAATAAAGTGCAAAAAACGTTTTTGAATGGAGGAAATTGTTAATTATGAAAGCAAAGTTACAAGAAATCAAGGAGAGAGCATTAGCTCAGATTAATTCTGTTGATACATTGGAGCAGTTGAATGACATTCGAGTTGCCTTTTTGGGTAAGAAGGGGGAACTTACAGAGGTGTTAAAAGGTATGAAGGATGTTGCTCCAGAGGACAGACCTATGGTTGGTCAGATTGTTAATGAGACAAGACAGGCAATCGAGGAAGTTCTTGAAAATGCTAAGTCAGAACTTTCTGCAAAGGCAAGAGAGGCACAGATGACAGCAGAGGTTATTGATGTAACACTTCCTGCAAAAAAAGCTAATGTAGGTCATAGTCATCCAAACACTCTTGCACTTGAAGAAGTAAAGAAAATATTCATAGGTATGGGCTACGAAGTAGTTGAAGGTCCGGAAGTAGAGTATGATTACTATAACTTTGAAGCATTAAATATTCCAGCGAATCATCCTGCTAAGGATGAACAGGATACATTCTATATTAATGACAAGATTGTACTTAGAACACAGACATCTTCTGTTCAGGTACACGAGATGGAAAGAGGTAAGTTGCCACTTAGAATGATTTCTCCGGGTAGAGTTTATCGTTCAGATGAGGTGGATGCAACACATTCACCATGTTTCCATCAGGTAGAAGGTCTTGTTATTGACGAAGGTATCACATTTGCAGATCTTAAGGGTACTCTTGCAGAGTTTGCAAAAGAACTTTTTGGACCTGAAACAAAGGTTAAGTTCAGACCACATCATTTCCCATTTACAGAGCCAAGTGCCGAGATGGATGTATCTTGTTTCAAATGTGGCGGTAAGGGTTGCCGTATGTGTAAGGGCGAAGGCTGGATTGAGATATTAGGTTGTGGTATGGTTCATCCACATGTATTTGAGATGAGTGGAATTGATCAGGATAAGTACACAGGTTTTGCGTTCGGTATTGGTCTTGAGAGAATTGCACTTCTTAAGTATGAAATTGATGATATGAGATTACTTTATGAGAACGATACACGTTTCTTAAAGCAGTTTTAATTAAATCGATTTATTATGTGGTTGATGACCAGAAAGGGAATAAATTATTATGAATACATCATTAAATTGGATTAAATCAATGGTTCCTGGACTTGAGGATGTTACTAATCAGCAGTATAGAGATGCTATGACTCTCTCAGGAACAAAGGTTGAAGGATATGAGCAGTTGGATAAGAATCTCGAAAAGATAGTAGTTGGTGAGATTCTTTCAGTAGAAAGACATCCGGACGCTGACAAGTTGGTAGTTTGTCAGGTTAATGTAGGTACAGAGACAGTTCAGATTGTCACAGGAGCACCTAATATTCCGGTAGGTTCATCAGGACAGAAGGTGCCTGTTGTACTTGATGGAGGTAGAGTAGCAGGAGGACATGACGGTAGTCCGCTTCCTGAAGATGGTATTAAGATTAAGAAGGGTAAGCTTAGAGGAGTTGAGAGCTTTGGTATGATGTGCTCTATTGAGGAGCTTGGTTCATCAAGAGAGTTTTATCCTAATGCACCTGAAGACGGTATCTTTATCTTAGGTGATGATGCAGTTGTAGGTTCTAATGCAGTTGAGTATTTCGGACTTAACGATACAGTGTTTGAGTATGAGGTTACTAATAACAGAGTTGATTGCTATAGCGTTATCGGTATTGCAAGAGAGGCTGCAGCAACATTTGGCAAGCCATTCAATCCACCAGTTGTTACTGAAACAGGTAATTCAGAGGATGTTAATGATTACATAAGTGTTGAAGTTCCTGCTTCAGACCTTTGTACAAGATACGTTGCAAGAGTAGTTAAGAATATTAAGATTGCTCCGTCACCGGAATGGATGCAGAGAAGACTCGCTTCTGCAGGTATCAGACCAATCAATAATATTGTAGATATCACTAACTATGTTATGGAAGAGTATGGTCAGCCAATGCATGCCTACGACCTTGATACAGTTGCAGGTCATAAGATTATCGTGCGTAAAGCAGAGGACGGAGAAGTTTTCCAGACACTTGACGGTCAGGAAAGAAAGCTTGATTCTTCAATGCTTATGATTAATGATGCTGAGAAGGCAGTCGGTATCGCCGGTATTATGGGTGGTGAGAACTCAAAGATTACAGATGATGTAACTACTATGCTTTTTGAGGCGGCTACATTTGATGGAACTAATATAAGAAAGACTACTAAGAAGATTGGTTTAAGAACTGATGCTTCAGGTAAGTTTGAAAAGGGACT
>JAFQIQ010000253.1 GCA_017397445.1 Lachnospira sp. | reverse complement strand
TCGGGAAGTAACTGGATTCCTGTCTGTGGTGGTTTAAGCAGTTTGAGTGAAGCATATAGTGGACATATCGAAGGTAACAACAAAACAATAAAAGGTCTTAGAGTAGTAGAAAATACCGATCAAGTAGGTTTTATTGGAGCTATGTATGATGATGCTTCTATCCAAAATCTTGTGATTGAAGATGCTGTTATCAAGGGTGGTGATTTAGAAACAGGTGCTGCTGTTGGCCGTTCGCATAATGGTACACTGGTTAAAAATGTACACGTAAAAAATTCTACGATTAAGGGAAAAGAAGACGTAGGTGGCGTAGCCGGTCTTAACTATCGTCGTATAAAGCCAGGCATTGATGAAAAGATTTCCATTATGGAAAATTGTACAACCGACAAGGATACTCAGGTTCTTGGTACAGGTAGCCAAGTAGGTGGAATTTGCGGAAACAACAATGGTGCGTTGGTTATCAATTGTATAAACAATGCTGACGTTACAGGCAAATCAAATGTCGGTGGTGTTTGCGGCCAGTCACGTGAATATAATACAGGTGTAAGTGGTTACCTCATCGCTAGCGGAAGTACAGCTGAAGCTACCATTACGGCTACGGGCTCTGAAGGTGTTGCAGGTGGTATTGTTGGTTGGACGGTAATCGATCCTAATCACAATGTAAATGAAATTACATGCGAAGCAGTAGTCATCGCAAGCTATTCGCTTTCTACAGTTTCTGCTAATAGTGGACGCGCAGGTGCGATAATTGGCTCTTCGGATTACAGTATCATAAGATCAAGTTGGGGTGCAAAGAAGGGTACAACAAAAGCTTGCGGTTTATCTGCTCCTACATATCATGGTGCTTATGCCTTTAATGCAGAAAATGAAGTAACTCAAGAAAAAATTAATGAAATGAATAAGGCAATCAGCCACTATAACACAAATGAAACAGGTATCTATGAATATACTTGCCCTTACACATGGGAAATTGGTGCTGATGGCTGGCCAATCCTAAAATAATCTTTTTACATAGAAAGACAATCATAGTCTTTCATGAAACTAATAAAGCGAAGAGGATGTATAAAGATACATCCTCTCCGCTTTTTATGACAATAAACAAAAGGCAGTGTCCAAAATATTGTGTATAGTGTCATAAAAATAAAGACGGGTCCAATGACCCTCATCCTACAAAAGCCTACTATTCTCACGAACGGCAGGCCTCATCTTAACGTCTTAAATATAAATACCTTTCATGAGTTGATGGTATTTATATTTAAGTCGTTCAATAATCTTCTATTCGGTGTAAGGAAGGTATGTATTTTATACTATTATGTAAACACACACCTTTCTTTTATTTGTATACTAAGATTGTCTTTCGGTTGTTATTAGACAGAAATCTATAGAGTTTACTTTACAGTTACTAAACTAAGATCACCTAAAATTAGTTTATTTATATTGCTATCAGTAAGAGCTACACCATTCAAAGAACAGTTAATTAATTCAACTTTTGCAATTGGATTTAATTTATATCCTTCCTGAAATTCGCAATCTGTAAATGTTGTAGGGGCGTAAGGACGACAGAATGCATAACCACTACCTTCACCGAATTTACAATCAACAAATAAAGCATCACCTAATGTTTTTGCATAACTTGTCCAACCATTGAAAGTGCAACCTGTCGCTTCAAGTCCCTTATTTGTACCCTGATCACAACTGATGGTATAAACGGGTCCATCAATGATTACGTTTTCAAGAACAACCTTTTCGCTATAGGAACTATTGTGATGTACAAAAATACCACGAAAACCAGAAGCTACTGTTAGATTCTTGATTAAACCACCGGTTGTACTAATACAGGAGTCCCAAGTACCATTTGCTCCTTGCACATTAATCGTTTTACCATTACCGTCAATCGTTTGACCATTATTTACATTGATACCTGTCGTACCATAACCATTTGTTTCTGTTTCAGTATTGCTTACAGAAATATTAGATTCAAAGATCACATCTTCCCCATTAGTTAGTGCATCTTTCAATTCTTGTGTGCTGATTGCAGAAGTTTGTTGTGTGTTTTCTTTAAGTTTGCCATAATTTTCTATATTGCCCTTTGCCGTACCACAAATAACCTGAGCGTTATTCTTGATAGTAAGCAAACCATTTGCCAATAATTCACCATTAACAATTGACAGAGTGGCACCATTATTAACAATCGTTTCTGTTTTACTGCTTATAGTAAATGACGGACTCTCACTAAACCAGACTTTGCCCTTGCCTAAAATAGACAGTTCACTTTCAGCTATAATTTCTGTAACTTGTGTCACTTTAATTTCTCCACCTTCGATTTCCGGGTCAATTGTCAATGTTCCTGATAAATAAACCTTAGTAGCATCAGCATTCAAAACGATTTCATGCAATTTAGTCACTGCCAAATCAGAGACCTTTACGAATACAGTATTTTTTACATTTTCTGTCTTGATATAGTCGCTCTGAACCGTATTGTCAATTTCGCCTCTGCCATCAGCTTCATTAATACGTGCTTCCTTGTTCATCATTATGATAAGATTGTTGTTTTCCACATCTAAAATCTTACCATAGTTATTGATAAGAGGGTTAGTGTATTTTATATTATCATAATATAAATCCTTATTCATATTCTTCAAGGCAACCCCGCTCATTGCTTCAAGAGTACCATAATTATTCAAAGTACCATAGTTCTGACCCTTAGCAGACAATGTAGCATTAATGGTTAGAGAACCTAAATTGTACAATTCTGTAGACAAGTTAGCGTCAACTACGACAGCACCCTTGTTGATAAGTTCGTTGATAGTCGCAGTAGCTTTTACATTCACTGTACCATTGTTCTTGATAGTATTGGTTACGTTTGCAGCTACATTGAATGTTGCGTCCGCATATACATCAACACCTACAGTAACAGGCTTGGTGATAGTCTGAACACCTTCAATGTTTACATCAGCCTGATTGAAAGAAACCAAGTCCATGGCATCAGCAGGAACATCAGCCTTAACAGTTACTTCATACAAATTAGAACCATTAATAGTCAATGTTGATTTGTCCTTACCGTATTTGCCGCTGTTCTTCAAGATATCATACACTTCAGCTGTCAAATCAACGGAAGCCTTTAAGTTGGCAATAACGTCAACATCCTTCACGGCTGCATTCCACTTGATCAGTCTGTACAATTCGTCTGTGCTATAGATATCCATTTCGTTAGGAATATCAAGAGAAGTGTCATCAAATGTAATGTTTACCTTGTCGGCTTTACCAAGAGCTGTAAGAGCCTTGTCTGTCAAGACATTGACTGTTTCATCATCACCCAATTCACCATTGGCAGATGTATATTTCTTAGCCAAGTCGATACCACGGATCAGACCCTTGTCTGTATGGATTTCCAAATATGCATCATCTTGACCTTCAACAAGCGCTTCAGATGTACCTGACATTACGATTAAATTGATTGAACCCTGACGATTTACTCTGTTACCGGATTTGATTGCAACGTCAATACGATCTCCTGTAGTATATTCCAACATCTTCTTGTTAGCAGCGCCCAATGTATAATTGTTATTTGTCGGATTAACTACAGCAAAAGAAGACACTTTCTTACCACTCAATACAATTTTTTCAATTGTATAGCTGTCAGTACCCGTATTCTTCAAAGTGAAGCCTGTAGCCTCGAATACCGGAGTCATTGAAGTGGCAACAGATTCATTGGCACCACGTTCAACCGGAAGATAACCTACGAATGAATTATTCTTTGCAAAAGCTTTGCCCAATGCACTTCTGCTTGTACCTTCCAATGTCTGGTCTGCACAAGAAAAACTGTATGCAGCACGGATACCTTGGTTTGCATCATAAGGGAATGCCAAGAAATAGTTACCTTCGCACATCTTGGCTTCTGTACCCCATTCACCGTCTGCATTACGAGTAAACTTGTAATTTGTTTGGATATAGTCAACCAATTCAAATCGATCTTCCCAATCAGCGGCGGTATTCCAATATTCATCGGTAATCACATCCATCAAACAAGCGCCCACCTGGTCACCAGCCTGCCATACATATTCTGCGTCAGCCACATCATAAACCAAACGGCTTGATGCGCTTTCTGACAAATTGAATTTTACGTTTTCTACAACGGCACGGCCATCCAAAGACTCAACGTTGTTGACTACATCGAGTTCTTCGTTTGTACATGCTGCAAAGAGTGCCGGAAGCACCATTGCTGTCAATAAATGTTTTGTTCTCATTTTAATTAAAATAAAAAATAATATTAATTTTGGATAATCTCACTTTAGAACGGGAAGCCTTCGCCACCTTCGATAGACGGGTCGTTTTTGCTATTCTCTGAACCAGCAAACCCCTTTTCCACCATAATTTCCAGAACTTCAAGTTCCGGTGATACATATATTCCCATTTTCATAATCTTTAAACATTAATAAAAACAGGGGAAGATTGTCATCCTCACCTGTTTTTATTATTTACTTGAGTAGCAATCTACTTCTTATTTGTTAGAATTACTCAATTCTTAAATTATTCGTTCAGTTTACCGTAGTTTTCAATATTTTCTTCACCCTCAATTGTTCCACAGATTACCTTACCGTTATTCTTGATAGTAAGTAAACCGTTTACAATTAATTCACCTGATTTAATTGAAAGTGTAGAACCGTTGTCAACGATAGTTTCGGTCTTCTGATTGATAGTAAATGATGGACTTTCGCTGAACCATACCTTACCCTTACCAGTGATTATCAAATCGTCTTCAGCTACAATTTCTGTAACTTCAGTTATTTTCACTTCACCACCATCTGTTGCCGGATCAATAGTCAATGTACCGGATACATAAACCTTAGTGGCATCAGCATTTAATACGATTTCATGCAATTCTGTAGCAGTCAAATCAGCGACCTTAACATATACGGTATTGTTAACACCAGCTGCGATATAGTCACTTTGTACAGTATTATCAATTTCACCAGAACCGTCAGCTTCATTGATACGAGCTTCCTTGTTCTTCATGATGATATCATTGTTATTTTTAACAGCCAAAATCTTACCGTAGTTGTTGATAATCGGATCGTACTTCTTTGCTTCGAGAACACCATTTTCATTGGTATACTGAGCATCAAGTTGCATATTTATCAATTCTCCTTCAAGAGTACCATAGTTATCCAAAGTGCCGTAGTTTTCACCTTCAGCGTCCAAAACAGCATTGTTGGTTACATTACCTAAGTTTGTCAAACCAGCAGACAAGTTAGCATCTACAATAACAGCAGCTCTATTAATCAAAGTTGCGATATCAGCAGCAGCTTTCACATTCACTGTACCATTGTTCTTGATAGTATTGGTTACGTTTGCAGCTACATTGAATGTTGCGTCCGCATATACATCAACACCTACAGTAACAGGCTTGGTGATAGTCTGAACACC
>JAFQIQ010000252.1 GCA_017397445.1 Lachnospira sp. | reverse complement strand
ATCTCTCAACAGTTACCAATCCATCCTCTATTTGGAATACTGTCATCGTAAGTGTTGTGTCCGCACCTTGAGTCTCACTAAAATTATAGCCAATGTAGCCTGCGTTCATATAAGTAAAATGCAGTTCATATTCTGTCGGCACTGCAGATGTAGCGCCCAGTTTACCGACATAGAGTTCATCTCCCTCGGTCAGATAAACCGAACCTGTACCTAGATAATCGTCATATCCCCAAGAATTATGATTGTGCCCAAACATGTAAATAATAGTCTGACCCTCAGCAGCACGCTGATTAAGTACCTCAAAAATATATTGGGCATACTTTCCAACTCCATCAACGCGGGTACGTGTAGAATAATGCAATGGCACATGAGATACCACAAAAATCGGCTGCTCATATCCTGCATCTGCTTTAGCCTTCAAATAATCATCCAACTCACCGGCTACCTTCCGCACACCTTCATCTGTTCCTCCATCCATAGGAAAATCATCTTCATGTATGACATACACACCATACTCATTGGTATCATTCGCTCCACTGGCACTAAGTCCCGCAGCTCCAGCAATATCATGATTCCCCTGAACAAATATCATTCTGTCATCCGCGAGCTCGCTATATGCACCTTTTACAGTATTTTTTAAAGATGCAATACCTTCAGCGGTCTCTACGTATTCATAGTCGTAATCACCCATCGCCAGAAAACCGTCTGCCTCATCATATCCATGTGCTTTTATTTGGGATATAATGTTTGTTACGGTTGTTGAACCGGAAGTATTTCCACCTGGGTGTTGATAATCTGAACATGCAATAACTGTTACGGAATCCTGCGTGTTCTTTTCGTCTTCTTTCGCATAGACATTCATCCAATTGCCCAATGAAGACAACGTGATTATCATACATAATAATATACTCGACACTTTCTTTATTCTCATAACTCTCAACTCCGTTTTAGGTTATTTTACACCAACGCCATTCACATGAAGGTTGGTAATAGTTACAACATTCTCTTTGGCATTTGATGCATCTCTATATTGTACAACAATTGAGAATACACCTGAGCTTCCCTTTGCCCCAAGAGTTACGCTTGCTGGACCTCCATCACTTGGCCATTCAGCGTACTCATTCCAAACAGTCTGTGCCTTCCACTCATTTGTCCATCCTTGTTGTTTGTAATCACAACCAAATACCCATATAGTTAAATCCTGTCTTGGAGTTACATCCACATTGAAGCTGATGACATCACCTGTTTTTACGGACTGTTGGCATACATACACCAACTCGTCGTTACCGCTAAATGCGTTCTGCATCGTAATCGTTCCATCTTCTGCCACCTCAACGATATCTTATGCAACAGTAAGGTTGCTGATTGTTGCTACATTCTCATAGAAATTCTGTGCAGCATCTCTATATTCTATCATAATTGTAAATACATCTGCATTGCTTGGTACTGTATAAGTTACTTGAGCCGCACTACCGTCGCTTGGCCATTCATCCCATTCTGGATTAAATGTCTGTGCATGCCACTGTTTTGTCCAACCTTCAACACTATAATCACAACCAAAGATGAACACTGCCACATACTGTCTTGGAGATACATCTACATTGAAACTGATGACTTCACCTGCTTTTACCGATTGCTTGCTCACATAGTAAGCCTTGCTATCTCCGCTAAGTGCGTTCTGCATCGTGATGGTTCCGTCTTCTGCTACCTAAACAATATCTCCTGCAACATCAAGGTTGCTGATTGTTACTACATTCTCATAGAAATTCTGTTCAGCATCTCTATATTCTATCACGATTGTAAAGGCATCTGCATTGCTTGGTACTGTATAAGTTACTTGAGCTGGACTACCGTCGCTTGGCCATTCATTCCATTCCGGATTAAATGTCTGTGCATGCCACTGTTTTGTCCAACCTTCAACACTATAATCACAACCAAAGATGAACAGTGCAATATGCTGTCTCGGAGATATATCCAAGTTGAAACTAATAACATCTCCTGCCTTCACAGATTTATCACATACATAGTAAGGCTTGTTGTTCCCACTAAGCACGCTCTGCATTGTGATAGTTCCATCTTCTGCTACCTCAACAATATCTTTTGCAACAGTAAGGTTACTAATTGTTACTACATTTGTCTTAGCATTTGATGCATCTCTATATTTTACATAAATTGAGAATGCTTCTGCGTTTCCTTGTGCTGTAAGACTTACAGATGCTGCACTTCCATCACTTGGCCACTCAGCGTACTCACTAAAAATAGTCTGTGCCTTCCACTCATTTGTCCATCCGTCTTTTTCGTAATCACAGCCAAATACCCATACTGTCAAGTCCTGTCTTGGATTTACATCTACATTGAAGCTAATGACATCGCCTGCTTTTACAGCCAAAATATCAAGCAGAAGGTTCTGCGTGTGCAGCTTCTCAACGATCTGCTTCCCGGTTTCGTCAAGGATAACCGGCTTTGTAATT
>JAFQIQ010000251.1 GCA_017397445.1 Lachnospira sp. | reverse complement strand
CTATTCGAACCGACGCACGTCTCATATCATCATATGTATTAACCATAAATTCATCTGTTCTTGCTGTAGCAAGCCAGTTAATCCGATTCATAGCATCCGTATCGGTATATTCCCGGATATCACGAAACGCCAATCTATCTTCCAATATTCGCGGATTGTGAATATTGTCCCCTTCTGTCATAAAACAATATATAGGAACCCCGGAAACATCTACCAGCTTCGGATACACTATTAATCTTGAACGCTGTGGAACCTTATACTCCAAGGTATCTTCCAAAAATATACCTTTAAACACCACATATGCCTTTCCTATGTCATAACACCCCCTACGTCTGCAACGATATGCAATATGCCTTGTTACTTTCTGTTTGAAAAGCAATGAAAACACTCCGCTTCTGCTATTTATAGGCTCTCCATTCCGTGACACATCATACTTAAGATATATGTATGGAAGATACAATCTACTGGTGTTAACAAGCACTTCCAATATCTCAATTTCAGTATCCTGCATTGCTTCCGGTCTGTCATATTGTACTTTTACCTTAAGACCTTGCCACCATTTGCGTGCATAGAATCGTCCCAGGCATTTACCAATTACGATTATAACTACTAAAGAAAGCAATAATCCCACTACTCATCACCTCTCCCATTCTTCTGTAGGTACCGGAATCGTTTCAAGCAATTCCTTAATAACCTCGGCTCCTGTAGCTCCTCCCGTAATATTACGTGCCCTCATTTTAAGTCTGTGTGCAAGCACCGGTACCGCCATACAACGCACATCCTCGGGAACACAGTAATCACGTCCCTTGATATAAGCATACGCACGTATAGCCCTCATAAGTGCAAGGGTAGCTCTTGGACTTGCCCCTACCTCAACAAAATTATGATTTCTTGTAGCTTCCACCAGATTAACAACATACTGTCTGAGCACCGGATGCACATATACATTTCTTGCGTCCTGCCTCATAGCAATAATATCTGTCCCTTCACACACGGAATTAACGCTGTCAAATGGTGATTTTTCGAAGAATCGGTCAACAATCTCCAATTCCTCCTCATTAGTAGGGTATCCCATACTCACCTTCATAAGAAATCTGTCAAGCTGGGCCTCCGGCAGTGGAAATGTACCCACAGTCTCTATAGGATTATCTGTGGCAATTACAATAAACGGTTCTTCCAACTTTCTGGTCTCTCCATCCACCGTCACCTGTCGTTCTTCCATGCTCTCCAAAAGCGCTGATTGGGTTTTGGGTGTAGCCCTGTTTATCTCATCAGCCAGCACTATTCCTGCAAATATAGGTCCCTGTCTGAATACAAACTCACCCATTTTTCTGTCATAAAACTTAAGTCCTGTAATATCCGATGGAAGCATGTCCGCCGTAAACTGAATTCTTGCAAACTTCACTCCCACACTTTTTGCAAATGTTTTGGCCAGCATTGTCTTTCCTGTTCCCGGAACATCTTCCAAAAGAATATGTCCTTCCGACAAAAGAGCTACCATTACATAGTCTATAACATCACTCTTTCCTACAATAACCTTCTCAACATTTTCCTTAATCTTTAATACCTTCTTATCACTCATCACAATCTTCCTCTCAGTAATTTCTCCATCTTTTTTCTTGCTCTGTTAAGTCTTGTGGTAACTGTTCCCACCTTAATTTCCATCATTCGCGCTATCTCTTTAACAGAATACTCTTCATAATAAAACAATTGCAGAATAACTCTGTCTCTATCAGATAGCTGCAACAATGCCTCAATAACCGCATTATCCTCTGTTGTCATATTACTTTTTGAATACTCAGATAAAACACTCTGCCACCCCTCATCATCCAAAGTGACAGTATGTCTGTTCCATGAGGAAGTTAACATCGTTCTGCACGCATTGATGGTGGCAACAATAAACCATGCTTTTTCATGCTCATCATCATTAAATTCCGGCTCATATCTTAAGTAACGCTCAAACACTATCTGATATATATCTTCTGCATCACATTCACTTTTCATATGAACAAATGCCAACTTGTAAACCATACTGCCCCGTCGGTTTACCACGTCGACAAATGCCTGCTCTTCAATCAACCCCTCACTTCCTTTCTTTTGTTCTCTATAAAATAACACTTCAAAAAACTTTAAAATGTAACACATTTATTATAAACTTTTATTATTTTTTTGCCGATACATAATTATATAAATATAATGACACCTAGAGATTATTGCAGATTTTGTTACCAAGCGAAATAAGTCCAAGGAGGGATTATTGCAGTATACGGATATGAAAGTCTTTATCAGGTTCAATCGGTTTCGGTGGTCACCGGCATCAAGAGCATAGACTCTAATGCAAAGAAACACCAGTCTAATCAGCAAAATACCGGTTCTAACGGCAAAGCATTTGCCAAGGCACTGGATGAAGCTAAAGAAAATCAGAAGAGCAAAAACATCACTGTTTACACTAACGGATATACCAAGAACGCTCTTCCTTTCTACAATTTCGTTAACATCAGGGAGTATAACTATTATGGATAATTGGATTAGAGCATAAAGATGCGGCATCTTTCACCGGAAAGACACCGCATCTTTTATTTTCATTATTCTGTTGTTGCAATCATATCAACTATTGCCCAATGCGGATTGTTCACTCCGTCATCTGAATCATCATACTTCACAAAATAGAAAGTAGAATTCACAGTCTCCACTACCGTAGCTCCGGTTTTAGTAAGATGCATTGCCTTGTCAAAATATATATGACAAGAGAAGCAATTTTCCCCATAAGCTACATAATCGCTAACCTTTACATTAGAATACGGATTCGGCTTTAATGTATGTGCACTGACAAATGTTATATCAACACCGCCGGCATAATCAGTAGCCATCTTCCAATAGTAAGAATCTTTAATAAGATACTTTCTTATGGTGTCAAGTCCATACTTACCGCCTGTCAAATCTCTTGTTGTAAAGTTAGACCACATCTTAGCCATCTCAAGTGCCAACTCACTGCGTTCCTGCGGAACCGCTGCACCTACAGGAGTACCAAGAGCTGTAATATTACCGGAACTGTCCGTCTGGCAGGCAACTTCATTGTTATTGCCATCATATACCTTAATGGTCGGCTCGTTAACAAAGCCCTCCACTTTATACTCAACAATCTTAGGCATATCAACATACTCTGACACATACTTAAAATCAGGATTTTCCTTTGGCGTGCCTGTACTCTCATCTTTTCCTACCGCTACATCATTAATCTTCACCGTATAATTATCAAGCGTTTTAATGACATAATTATATGTTTCATTATTACATACAGGCTCTATGCTCTTAATCTCCCAATCCATAATAGTAAGAATTGCAAATATGGTTTTAGTTCCTTTAGCATTCAATGTAATATGGGCTACAACATCATCACCTGCATATATGTCATATACCGGTGTTTCTGTGGAATAGCTTCCCGGATTCTTTTTGCTTGAATACGCTTTATCACCTTCAAACTGTGCAAGGTACTTTGTCATATAAGCATCCGACGACTCATACTTACTTGCACCGGTTGGCAGGGTCATCTCTTCCCCTATGCTTTTATCCTTAACTTTGCTTTCAAAAGTCTTAAGATAATTATTAACAACATTGCCCGGCTGCGCATTTTCATATTTTACAAGACAATTATATGTGTATATAAGAAATGCAATGGCAAGTACCAAAAGCACTCCTGCATATATACCTACTCCCATCCAGAACTTAGGTAACTTTCTTTTCTTTGAATTACCTGAATCTTCCGGATCAAGCATATCTGTATCCGCAGTGCGTCTCTTCACATTAACAGGCTTGCTCTCCTGCTTATCAACAGCTTTCTTCACCGGTATCTCATCATCCTCCGGCTCCAAGTCCAGTTCCAATTCCTCTTCTATAAGGTCGAGGTCTATATCGACGATATCTCTCTCGTCTCGCAACTTCTTCTTATCTGTCACAATTGTACCTCCACTTATTTAGACTTTGGTTTTACAACGAACGCTGTTGGCAATTTCCATGATGAGTTGGCAAAGTAAAATGTTACACTAGTCATCTCATATGCTCCGTTATAAACCATAGTTGACGAACTTCCTCCGTCTATATTAGCAGCATTAACTGCACCATATTCCTGCATTATACCTATAAGGTCGGATGCTGTAGCTCCAAGATGTCCACCGACACCTCTTCCGTCAGTTACCAAAAACATAATAGCACCGTCTGCTCTCTGTCCTACCGCAGTTCTTGGATTAGCTCCACTACCCATACCGTTCAGCTCTCTGGCCTTACCATTAATAATCAATGGCACAAAGTGATTATTAGCATCCGAACTTTCCTCCTGGAATGCTATGGCATCACGAATGCCTTCTTTCTTTACATATGCCTCAAACTGTGACGCAGACATTCCGTTAATATCCTTAATAACAAGAATATTATCCTTGTTCATACCGATAAGGTACAAACCGTTACAGTCCGTAGGTCCGTTGTAAAGAATCTTACCTTCCGACACAACTATACCCAATGGTCTGCCACCTTTATTGCCTTCCGATACATAGATTCCACCATTGATACCTGCAACTGCACCTGCTCTGGACACAATCACATCAAGATTCTCACCATACTCTTTCCAAGGATATGTTGTTCCTATAGCAACCTGTGAAGGATCCTTGATAATCATTAATTTACCAAAAAAGGCTCTTCCCGAAACTTCTACTATCTTAATTCCGTTCTCATCAAAGCCCTCTTCTTCTGTATCTTCGGTAGGATTCATAACAATTAAATCCTTATCAACTTCATCTTCGAATTTCTCCATGGAATTCTGATTAACAACAGCCTGTATCTGCTCTTCCGTACACAACCACGACGCAAGAAACTTCATCTGTCCCGTTTCAAGTATGGTTGTTATAAAAAGGGATCTTGCAGATTCAGACGGTCCGTTACAGCACATCTGCAACATAATATACAACGTACCGACTAACATCACTACTGTCAGCAGAATAACCGCTGAAACTCTTCCCGCAATCTTTAATACTCTTTTTAACATATGCGCTCCTTTCGACAAAATGCGACTATATAATTCTACCACATATTTGGCTATATTTCAATCAACAAAAATGGGGTTGCATTGCAACCCCTCCAAGTATCTATTAAAGACATGCCATAAGTATCTTTTTCACATCTTCCTTATCAAGTGCAACATACGCTCTGTCCATGGCATTATACTTTATTGTATCTTCTGCCATAATATCAATCTTGGAATCATCTATACCAATTTCTGTAAGCGTCATCGGAATTCCACAATCCTTGAAGAACTTTTCCGTGGCATCAATAGCCATATTAGCACATTCATACTTATCTTCCGCGGTAATGTCCCATACATTTTTTCCGTACTCGCAGAACCTATCAACCGTAGCGTCACTAAGAATGTATCGCATCCAACGCGGAGTTACAATTGCAAGACCTACACCATGCGTAATATCATAATACGCGCTTAACTCATGCTCTATCGGATGACAAGTCCAAGCACCTCCCTTTCCACAAGAAAGAATGCTGTTAAGTGCCTGTGTGCTTGCCCACATAAGATTAGCTCTCGCCTCATAATTATCCGGTTCTTTAAGTGCAATCGGACAATACTTAATACATGTCTTTAGCACACTTTCTGAATATCTGTCGGTTATATATGCTCCTGTTTCTTTCTGAAAATACTGCTCAAATATATGAGACATAATATCAGCAGTTCCTGCCGCTGTCTGCACTGCCGGAAGGGAATACAAATACTCCGGATCACATATTGACGCCTGCGGAATAAAATCGTGCGAACTTGTTCCAAGCTTTTCATTAGTTTCCATATTGGAAATAACAGCATTCTTATTCATCTCTGAACCTGTTGCCGCCAGGGTCAGAATAGTAACAATAGGAAGAACCTTGCCAATTTTCTTATTATCAGTTACAAGATCCCATGGATCACCATCATAAGTTGCACCGCCCGCAATAACTTTCGCTGCATCAATAGTGCTTCCTCCACCTACAGCAAGAACCACATCAATATTCTTATCCTTACATAGAGCTACACCTGTGCGAACTGATTCTATCTTTGGATTAGGTTCTACCCCCGGCAACTCATAAACATTAAAGTCCGAAAGCAGTTCCTTAACCTGTTGATAAAGACCATTCTTTTTAATACTTCCACCACCATATACCATAAGAACATTCTTACCATATGGTGCAACCAATTCTGTAAGGCATTTTACCTGTCCTTTTCCAAAACGTATATCTGTATACGCATGATATCTAAAATTATTCATAATAATACTCCTTGTATAATATTACTTTTCATCCAACATCACAATCTTGTGACTAGGAAGCCATGTATTAAGCACCCTGTCAAGCATTGTTATCTCTATTGGCTTCGACATATAATCGTTAAATCCACATTTTAAAAATGTATCCCTAACACCATCAATGGCGTTGGCTGTCAGCATAATGACAGGTACTTTTTTGTAATACTCGTCCTCCATGTTACGTATTATACCAAAGGCTTCAACACCATCCATCTGCGGCATCATATGATCCATAAATACCAAATCATAATCCTTTGTCTTTAGTTTCTCTATGGCGGCCCTTCCGCTTTCAACAGATACAACGTTCATCCTGTATGGCTTCATCAATCCTTCTGCAACCTTTAAGTTAATAAGGTTATCATCCACCAACAGTACCTTAGCTTCAGGTGCTATAAAATGTGGTGATGTTTTCTTCTTTTCACCCAAATCCACCACATGCTTTTCGTTATTCAAGGCTGCTGCCACTGACAATGCATAGAACGGTTTAAATATGCATTTAATGTTGTCAGGAAGACTTATAGCATTAAACTTATCCTGAACAACTATAACTTTTACGCTCTCTGACATACTAATTATCGTCTCTTTATCATCCACATATATGTTCTGTGGTATAAAACAATGTGTGTGCAAACCTTCATCAACTGCCTGCCTAAGCTCTGCAATGGTTCTATATTTTTTACACTTAATATTAAAGCCCTTGCACATGCCTGACATAAGCTTCGTATATTCTTCTTCCTTCTTTGGGTTCGTATAGTACTTTGAATCCATGCATACTCCAATATTAAATGTTTCTACATTGTTAATGTGTACAAATGCTGAACCGTCAGATACTTTCAACGGAATTACAAAACTAAATTCCGAGCCTTCTCCATACACACTGGAAACATTAATACTGCCACCCATTCTCGAAACAAGTCCCTTTGAAATAGCAAGTCCCAGACCGGTACCTTCTACGGCACGGTTTTTTCTTGTGTCAACCTGCTGGAAACTTGTAAAGAGCTTGTTCATATCTTCCTTGGCAATACCAACACCGGTGTCAATCACTGCAACCTTTAAATCAATCCCGGTCTCTGTAACTGCCTGCGTAATTTCAAGCACTATATATCCTTC
Organism: Lachnospira sp.; assembly: GCA_017397445.1. Lineage (GTDB taxonomy): Bacteria > Bacillota > Clostridia > Lachnospirales > Lachnospiraceae > Lachnospira. The sequence continues at coordinate 9,983 of JAFQIQ010000251.1, read as the reverse complement.
GTTAGTAAACTTCACAGCATTGTTGACAAGATTAATAATAACCTGTCTTATGCGAATCTCATCACCCACAAGCCCTGCCGGAATATTAGGATCCACTCTTACTATAAAGTCAACATTTTTATCACCCATTCTGGTAATTGCCATATTGATTACATCGTTAATTGTAGAGGAAATATTAAACTCTTCCTCAATAATCTCCGTCTTTCCTGACTCAATCTTAGAAAAGTCCAGAATATCATTGATAATAGCCAACAGGTTTCTTCCGGAATTCTGTATATTATAACAATTCTCCCTCACACTGTCATTAATATCATCCCTCATAATAAGCTCGCACATTCCTATAATTGAGTTCATCGGGGTTCGGATTTCATGTGACATATTTGCAAGGAAATCCCCCTTAGTTCTATTAGCATGTTCCAGTTTTTCAATTAATTCCTGCTGCTTTTCACTGGCAACAAACACACGGTACTGTATAATAAAACAATGGAATGTAACAAAAAGGTACACCAAAGGAAATCTTAACTTGTAGACTTCCGAATATGCGTATCCCAGATTATATAACGGAGTCCACATATATACAATCAATGATATTCCGAGTATGATACTGAATACTCCGCCATAAAACAGTCTGAAACAGTACATCGCCGCCGGTGGAATTACTAACAGCCACACAATACTAAATCCGTCAACACCGCCGCTAATTACAAAGTACATCATCAATACATATGCCGCACACAGCATACACAATAAAAGCTGCCATCTGCTCTTTGTAAAAAAGAACATAACAACACTTATTGTAAACCAGGCACAAACAGCCCCCATTATGTATGTCATGACACCGGCTTTGGTGAATATATTAATCATACTCATAACAAATGCGACGCATGCAATCACCATACTGCTTAACATAAGAGAAGCTTCACTCATGACGTCGGCATCTTTTCGTATTTTATTTAGAAAATTTCCTATCATAAACGCTCCTCCTACGTTTCTTTCTTTCCTTCTTCCACTTTTTAACAGCTGCTTTGGCACCCTTATATATGCTCTCTGCTCTAGCTTTATCTACAGTCTCCGTACCGGTCTTTGTATACAATGCACTTTCTACCATATACGTAAGCTCACTTATATCAAATCCTGTCAGCTTCTCAAATCTCTTTGCATACTCGCACGGTGTGTCCGCCGAAGCGTTGTCAGTTTTACCTTTAAGATAGGTATCGCGTATTCGTGTATAATACATAACAACTGACCTTTGTGGAGTAGCTTTTCTTACTGCATTTTTAAAACGGGCCTCTCGCACTAACGGTGCGAATATCTTATACATAAGTAATACCACAACACATATTACAGAAACCAGTCCAAAAACAATAAATATTCTTAAACCTACATAAACAAAATATCCGGTTACCCCGCTTACCTGTTCTTCCTCGGTTTCATAAACTGCTGCACGGGTTGCCTCAAATATCACAAACCCGGCACCCGGAATATAAACTTCCGGATATGCATGCCCACAGTTAGACCTGATTACATATTCACCACTAAGCTCCTCGTCAGGCACATAACCCTCAGCATAACGCACCACAAGTCCGATAGAACGTGCCATCAGTACATACGCCGAAGCATAATCTGAGCAGGTTCCTGTCTTTCCCTGGAAGAGAAAATATTCCACACTGTCATCAGGCGCATCATAAGAAAGGTCATAAACAAAACCATTGTTCTCAAAATATTCCTGAAGAGCAACCGCCTTCTCCCAGTCATTGGTACAATTTTTAGTTATCTGTTCTGCCAACTGCCTCACTTTAACCGGTATGAGTGATGTATTATTGCTGCAATCCTCCTGATAATTTCCTGCAATATACGCCTCATTAATTATTTCATTAATTGTCTCATCATAGGTGTATTCTTCCCGCAGTTTTAAAGTAAGTCCGACTTCCTCAAGCATTGTAATCAGAGTATCAATATCTAAGTCTGCACCGCCGCATTGGCGCCACTGATTAATAACCGTACTTTCATCATAGTATTCCACTATATATACGGACTCCTTAGACACCAGCCCCTTCTTTGGCGTAAACACATCAGAATATGACACCCATATATTATCCTGCTCTGTTATTGGTACAGAAACCTTTACGGATATAGTATTCGGCGGAACAATATATGAACCGCTTGCATAATTAGTGGCACTAATCTCTAATCTCCTCTTAACAGTCTCCGTATCCGGTATATCTTTAATACCATATTTTTCAAGTATTCCCGGGTCAAAAGCTTCTGCCTCCTTCATAGCCAGCATCAGCTCTGCAAGATTTCTGGTTCCGTAATATGTCAGCCATCCGTCCTGTCTGTACTTAGGGTCAGAATACGCAGACTTTCCATACCATCTGTTATTTTCAAAGTCATAAATATCAAAAGTCTGCCTTTTAAGATACAACGGCTCATAAGAATCCCAACCAATAACAGTGTACAACTTTCTGTTATCTGACATATTGTATCCGTCCGCATTACCTGAATAGAAATTCAATGAGGAATAGTCTTCCGGTATGGGTTCCGTTGCATTGCCCCCCAAAAATGTATTCTCAAATATATGATAATATGGGGTCTTTGCCTCAGGCACTGACAACCCTACCATAATAAACATCAGTGCATACAGTCCCAACGAAAGAAGTCCCGTCATATATCCGATAATCTTTTTGCCTTTGTCATGAACAGTTCTTATATCTATCAAAAATGCTGCCACATTTAACACAGTAATAAATACAACCTGTGTCATATCAATCGGCTTCATTACTTTAACATAAAGTATCAAAGGAATCAGACTGATAAGCATCACATATGATGTTCTATAAAGAATTCTTGTAAAGTAATAGGTTGTAAGCGCAAAAAACACTGTAAATATCATAAGCAGTGTCATAAGATATCCTACATTGTTATCCACATAATCTCCTGCAGAAACAAACCATCTCATATATGACATATAGCCGTTGGCAAACATTAGTGCCGTAGACATATTCAACAGCACCACAATTAGTGCAACCAGTATAAAAGAGCCTATTAACTTGTGTTTTCTTACGTACTCACCCAGAATTATTGCTCCTGCACACACTATAACCTGTGCAACCGTCCACGCCGACATAACAGGCACATCAAAAGCTGAAAACACGACTATACTCAATAAAAGTGACAGAAAATACGGTATAACCAACGGTCTCACAGCTTCAACCACACGTTGTGTAAGATTTTTCTTTTCCTCAGCTTCTTTTACTTTTTCATTATATGTTATGCCGCCATGCCCCATAAGCTTTTTGGCTTCTTCAACAGCTGAATAAACTGTTGTGTAAAATGCTCTTGAATCATTTTGCAAAATCGCCTGTGCAGCCTCATAACTGTTAGGCGTACAATAGAGCCCAACCCTGTCTTTAAAATCTTCATCCCCTGATGGGAGTCTGTCAACACCATACCTGTCGCTGTACGTATATTTTGCCAACTCAATTCGCAGATTTTCCATATCTCTTTCATCTGCAATCTCATACTTTACAAACTGAGCCACACCCTTTCTACATTTTGCAGCGTAGAAATTAACGGTATAATTGTTACGCAAAAACACACGGGTTACTCCCAATGCATTTTCTATGGCATCCTGCTCCAATGTAACCATTATCTCTGTTTCATTAAGCTCACGGTACTGTGGTAAGGGTGCAATTTCATACATATCAACTGCTTCTTCGTCAAAATAACTGTCAAGCACAACATTAACAGTCTTTGACGACATCTCATCATCAAGGCGCACCAGAAGCTTATCTCTCTTGGCAGACTGCTTCCAATTAATTCTTTTAAGAGGGTCTCCGGGCACATATTCCCTGCTGTCATATCCCGGGAATCCGCCAAATGTATAATTAGCCGACTCAACTGTATCTTCACTATCCTCCATATGAAGTAATGTCTGCATAACCTTAATAACAGCCTCATCTCTTGCACTTATCTGTGACACATCCGGTATAATTGCCACATCTCCCCTTTGAGAATCCCCATCAATATTGATACCAAAGAAAAAAAGTCCCAAATAATCAGTTACTCTTGCATCCTGAACATGAACCTTCGCCTTTCCGCATATCTTGGCAGTGTATCCTACCTCAAATGTTTTCGATGTTCTAGGCATAACTGAAATCAACAACTCGTCCAAGTCGTATTTTACTTTGACACTGTTTCCGTCCATGGTTCTTAGGAATCCAAAAATTGCCCCCTCCGGATAGAATCCATCTCTGGCCTTTAAATCAATATAAATAGGCGGAGTTGGAAATATGGACTTGTTACGCACCGTAACTGTCATAGTCCCCTTATCGCCCTTTGACATCAGCGTGTTATCAACCTCAGCGGTAATTTCAACCATGCGGCTTGAAAGCCACGCCAAAAAGACTGACAACATCGGTGCCAGTATTAATGTAAGCAATATAAACCATCCTACATTGGCATCCAGAAACAATCCAAAAACAGTGGCAAATATTAATGCAAATATATAATTAATTATTCCTTTAAAACTTATCCGTCTTTTCATACACTATCTATATATACGGTCCTTAACCATTCCCCCATCAGCTTTAAACCACTACTGCAACATTTTCAAGAAGCTTTCTTACTGCTTCTTCATTATTAGCAACCATTGATTTACCTTTAGGCGTTAACATAATTCTGTGTGCAAACACATACGGTGCAAGCATCTTAACATCATCAGGAAGCACATAATCTCTTCCCTTTACATATGCATATGCCTTTGCCAAACGATAAAGTGCAATACTGCCTCTCGGACTCACGCCAAGCTTTATAAAATCCACATTTCTTGTAGCCTCAGCCAAATCTATTATATAATCTCTCACCGCATCCGAACAGTATACACCCTTAATCTGCTCTGTAAGTGCCACAATTTCCTCGCAGGTAATGACCGGAGCGAGATTCTTTGGTGAAATATTCATTTCATTCCTTACAAGGATGTCCCTCTCCTCTGCCTTATTCGGATAACCTATACTAATCTTCATAATAAATCTGTCCATCTGTGCCTCCGGCAAATGATATGTACCATAGGTTTCAACCGAATTTTGTGTTGCAAGTACCATAAACGGCTTTGGCAAAGCGTAAGTCAGTCCATCCACACTTATCTGTCGCTCCTCCATAGTCTCCAAAAGAGCTGACTGTGACTTCGGTGACGAACGGTTAATTTCATCCGCGAGGAGGAAGTTGCAAAATGCAGCTCCTCTCTTAAACAATGTCTGCTTTGTAGTAGAATCTATCATAGTAAAACCTGTAATATCCGTAGGCATAATATCCGGCGTCATCTGAATTCTTCCAAATACGCCCTTGCATGAAGCTGCAAGTGCCGAAACCAACTGAGTCTTTCCAACTCCCGGAACGTCCTCAATAAGCACATGTCCTCCTGCAAGCATGGCTGCCACTACCAACTCTATAACATCCCTCTTTCCAACAATTACATTCGAAATATTGTCAATCAACACCTTAATCTTATAATTAGGCTCCACATTTCTTTCCATCAAATCTTTATCCTCCAATTCATATGAAATGCAATCATAATTATTATATCACAGCACCAAACAATGCGCTACTAAAACAAGATATTTCAAAGCAAAAAGCAGTGGTCACGCACCACTGCTTTTCCTTCCTATCTTTCCCTCTCTTTTACCCCCGACTTACATATTTCCCGGATATGTAAGTATATATTAGGTGACCGTTCCCCTCAGCCACCATAGCGACTATCTGTCGCTCACAAGTACAATATACACCAATAACTGTCCGGCTTCTACCAAGTAGAGTTTGCAATTTTCGCAACCACCGGTTGCGAAATTTTAATTATCTAGCACTCACTATACAAAAGGGGCAACTCTTACGTGTTTTGTCGTAAAAGTCACCCCACTGCCTTATATCCTCAATAATTAATAATACTTAAGTGTACATTTTCCTATATGCTGTGCATCTAAATAATATGTTTCAGCAGGACTTCCCTTTTTAACATATATATCGCACCACGAAGAAATTCCCAGATATACATTATTGCCAAACTCAGTAAGAGATGCTGGCAAATACACCTCTTTTATATTACTTTGACCAAAAAATGTTCCCCTTCCTATTTCTTCCACGCCTTCCGGAATTGTAATAGTTCCTGACAATGATTTACAACTTATGAAAGCAAAATCTCCTATCTTCTTCAGTCCCTGGTTAAATGTAACAGTAGTAAGACTATCGCAGCCTTCAAAAGCTCTATCTTCAATAGTTGTAATATTCCCCGGAATCACCACTTCCTTCAAGCCATCACAACCGCAAAATGTTCTTTCGCATATGATAGTCATTGCTTTTGAAATCGTAACACTCTCTAAAGATTTACAACCATAAAACGCATACTCACCAAGATATGTTACCGTGTCAGGAATCACCATGCTTTTAAGTGCCTGGCAATCACTAAATACATGTTCATCAATATATGTCAAACCACTAGGTAACTTTATCTCTTCAATAGCTGTACAATTACTAAATACAGCCTTATTAATCTTTGTAACGCTCTCCGGAATAGTTATGCTCTTAAGCGACGTACATTTTCTGAACATACCTTCTCCCATCTCTGTAATACCATTAGGAATAATAACCTCTGTCAAAGCTGTACATTCGCTAAACATATATTCCATTTTTTTAATGTCTATATTGCTTGTAAGTGTAATCTTTTCAAGATTCTTCCATGTCCCAAAGTTACGATCAATTAATGTATCGCTACTTTCGAAAGACAAACTCTTTACTGCCGGAATCCCTTTATTCATAGATTCATAACCGCCAGTATTAAGAGCAAATGTCTTGCACTTAGCGGGAACCTTTATAGCAGTTTCCTTCATACCTTTTTCTGTAAGCCCTACAATCTTTGCTGCATCCTTCTCACTCCATTCAAAGCAATCATCACTACTGACTTCTATATCTGCCGTTCCGCTACCTCCTGAACCACCGTCTGAATTGTTGCCTGAATTATTTTCCTGTACATTAGCCGCCTGACTGTTATTCTGCGATTCTTTGCTACTTGCAGAATCACAAGCTATCACACTCATACATAAAAGTGCAATAAGAATTATGCTTAATAAGCGTTTCATAATAAATCTCCTTTGTTTTATGTCTAATAGCCTCTATCGTATTGCATATACTGCATCCCCTCGACTACAAGACACATTGTATCAGCCGTATTACAATAATTCAAGCAACTTTAGTTTGCAACATCAGCAACTACCGGTTGCGAAAAGTTGGGCTGAGCCCAACTTTGGAGAATCTTCGATTCTCCTTCTTGCGAAAAGTTGGGCTGAGCCCAACTTTGGAGAATTTTCAATTCTCCTTCTTGCGAAAAGTTCGCCTACTTTTATTCGTACACATCCATCTTACGCTTTATCTCTTCTATAATCTTTGTTACGGAGTCAAGAGTGTTAATTATTTCATTCATACGCTCTCTTTCTGTCTCATCAATAACACCGTCACAAGTTATATCAATAAGCTGCTTGGATATCTCTTCCATCTCCTGTGCCGAATTAAGAAACTTAAGCACAACTCGTTCCATGCTGTCATGGGTATTCAGATTAATGGAATCTATTAGCAATGAATCCGTAGACACGCTAAACAGGTCGCTAAGAGCGATTATTTTATCCGTATCGGGAAGCACCGTTCCCAACTCCCACTTAGATATAGCCTGTCTGCTAACGCTTAGCTTCTCCGCAAGCACTTCCTGTGAATATCCTCTTTGTGTCCTTAATAGATATAATTTCTCTGCAAATGTCATATGTATATTTCCCCTTCTTTTCTTCCTTTATCAACAATAATTGTAACATTTTTACCGGCAGGTATCAATATCTCATAATGTATTGGACAGTCGAAAGCATTGTTGATAACGTAGTGCAACTTGCCATCTGCAATCTCTAAGACTTCTATCTCGCCACCCATAGAATAGTGTCCTGTGGATTTCACCACAAGCGGCCTGTCCTGCATCTTAGAAACCTTAAACACATTAGCACCATGTGGTGCAATTGCCTTAGAATTAATCACCTCATCAGCAGACACATTACCCCAATACTCCCCTGAATAATAATCGCAGATAAGATACTTATCATCTTTCCTTGCAAAATCAGGTAATAATTTCTCAACACATATGTCTACTGACATACTTTCTTCGTCATCCCAATTAATCACACAAAGCATATGTGCATCTATTGACTCCATATACACATCCACCATACCCGGAAAACGGGTCTGCTCCATTATATCCAGTGGACGCACCTGTCTTGGGAGCACAGGAAGAATTCTTCTATACTCCATAAGTCTTTCATCGGATATCTTATCAAGAGGCTCTGTTGCACACATAATGCCTCCACCCATAAACTGATTAACCACGGAAGTTTTCACCTCTTCGTCATTAAGCAACCCATAAGTAAGGCGCAGATTACGTTCCATATTTTCATTAATGCGAATCATAAGTGCATCCGGATCATTATCCCACCACTTATTCATATAATATCTTAAAACACTCTGCTTAATTGTATATGGTGCAGTTTTACCATCCTTGTTAATATTGGAACTCCACATAGAAAGCACATCTGACCCCGTTCTTTGTGCATCCACCAGTCCTATTATCGGGTCATACAAACCACCACACATAAGGAAATAGGCCTCTTCCCCCATTCCCTTTCTGATGGCACTTACAGCCTTATAATACACCTCCGCCAATGTAACCGTTTTATCATAAAAATCTGCATCTTCATATATAACTGCTGCTCTGGTAAAATCAAGCTTATGATATGTATACCCCCACTCAAAGGTAAGCATATTGTATAACCTGGTAAAATAATCATATGTTGCGGGATTAGTAATATCAAACACATGATAAACCGTGTCATTCATATGAAACAGACACGGATTCCCCTGCTTATCCAGCAACTTCCACTCCGGATGTTCCTGCCATATAGTAGCAGTTTCATGCGCTATAAACGGACTTGTCCATATTCCCGGCGTGTAACCTGCCTGCCTTATTTCATCTGCAACCTGCTTCATAGGCACCGGAAACTTATGATTAGGTTTCCACTCACCAAGTGTAATCTCCCAGCCCTCATCAACCTGAAATACATCAAATGGCAATTTCCTGTCCCTTATAATCTCAAGATTAGTCTTAACATCATCGTATGTCACAGTAAGTCCATAATAATACCATGTACAAAATACTGCCGGCAGTTTTCCATGTCTGCTGCCATACTGTTTAGCTTTATTCCCGGCAAATTCTTCCACCGCCTTTTCTACATTGTCAGTCCATACAACTCTTAGGCTCTCACTTTCAACGCATTTTCCGGAAGAAAGTATTATGTTAAATATGGCATCTGACCTTATACCTTCATCACTGACAACGGTTTCAAACAGTTGTTTTCTTCCTCCCGTAAACTCCACAAGCACACTCTTTGCACTTCCGCTGATAATAGTGAGATGATCACTGATTACTTTTCTGACAGTTCCCTTTGCATCAGCTTTATCGCCGGTTTCAGTCATTCCTCCTGCCACATCTGAAAGTCTTTCATCTTCTGCACCCCATGTATAGACTCCCGGCATATCATTCTTATGTCTTCCGCTTCTGTATACTTCATATGGTGCATCTCCCAGCCCCAGCGTACGTATATCTTCACATTGCCAGAGTGTTACATATCTAAGAAATATATCCCCGTCAGAGGCATTAGTGATATTAAGTTTAATTTCACATACTTCGTAAGGTTTATTAACACTAACAGAAGAAACATTCACATATTCATCAGAAGTACTTGTAACTCTTCTTTCACCGTTTACCTCATAACATACCGAAATCATATCCTCATAATTCATATAATATCCTCCTACACATCAGATAATCACAAATTAACCTAAAGTTATCATATAAAGTAAAGGTGGTCGTATTCTATATATTATTTTATTACATTTTTCTT
>JAFQIQ010000250.1 GCA_017397445.1 Lachnospira sp. | reverse complement strand
TATATTTGCATACGAGTACAATGGCGAGCTTTACATCGTGAAGGTTGCCTCTATTAGTGTGTCCGGAACTACAGCGACGATCGTTGAAGGCGAGACAAGCATGGAGGAAGTGTTTGAGTATGTGAAGATTGATGCGACTATGGGGGTGGATGAGAATTCGGTGGATGATTCTACTTGTAGTGACTTCATAACATATAATGGTGTGATTACGGAAGATGAAGTAGAGACAGTTGAGAATGAAGAGAACACAGATGTAAAGGGTGCCAATACAACAGACGATGGGTTGGTTTATGTGGAGCAGGATGAAGCTACAGATGTGAAATCTTATGAACATGAAACATTTATTGAGAAAAAACTGTCTTATACAATTAAGGAGAATGCAAAAGAAGGTCAAGTAGGTGGTGTTATAGATGGGTCTGTAGAAGTAGGGGGAACTATTTTGGCATCGTTTTCAGGACATTTCAAATGTTATATTTCATTAAGCTATCAATATTTAGAAGCTCGTGTGGACTATGAGATGGGCTTTGAAGTTTTTGTAGAAGGAAAGTTAGAAAAAACTATAAAGTTAGGTACAGTAACACTTATAAGTGTGTATGGTATTAATTTTTCCATATCACCGGAGATTATACCAAGTATAGCTGTTTCTGTTACATTGGAAGGAAAATTGACAGGTAGTGCGGGAATGCATCTTTCACCACAAACAGAATTGCAATTTTATAATAAGAGACCGGAATTTGACGTAGCGGTAAAAGTTGAAGGTGTTATATCTTTGGAGGTGAAGTTAAATCCGAATATAAATGTATTGGATGATGATATAGCTAAGATTGGATTCACATTTTCTGGTAAGATTGAGTTTAAAGGAACAACAGAAAATGATGTAGATGATCATTTGTGTAAGTATTGTATAAGTGGCGTTATTTCTTCAGAATTTAGATTTGGATATGAAGTTGGGGCGTTTGGTGCAAAATACGAAGATACCTTGTATGGAAAAAAGATACAGATTGGTACATTCTATTATTCAGCGGATAATGACAAATGGGGCTGGGGTAGTTGTCCGTTTAATGGATGTAGAGTCGATTTGTATGTGTATGATAACGATAAGCCAGTTTCAGGAATGAAGGTTGAATTAAGAGATTATAGATTGAACAGTCACTATGGAGTAACGGATTCAAAAGGAAAAGTTTCTTATATTGTTCAAAAAAGAGTTTATATGATTAATAGCTATAATGATGAAGAGGATGATTTGATTGATGATGAGATTACGGTAACTGGTAATACAGTGGTTCGTGTGGATATAAGTAGAGGAACTGTATCTGATGAGGAGATGGAGGATTCGGATTCTGAATCTTCAAAGGGCATAAATCCATATAAGTCAAAGTTTTACCTTACTTACCTTAGTAATGGAACAGTTGAGATTAAGTCATGGAGCGGTATTGTGACAGAGTTAAAGATTCCAAGCGAGATACGAGGTAAGAAAGTAACAAGTATCGCCGAAGGAGCATTTAAGAATAGCAATAGTTTGGAGAAAGTAATTGTTCCGTCAGGTATTAAAACAATCGGTAAGCAGGCATTTTACGATTGTAAAAATTTGACTTATGTAAAGCTGAACGATGGTGTTACCAAGCTTGGAACTAATGCATTTTCAGGATGTTCCGCATTAACGACGGTGGTTATTCCAAAGAGTTTGACGGATGTAAGTAATCCTTTTGCGGGATGCTCTAATCTGAGAAATATTGAATTCGGAAGTGGAATTACGCAGATTCCTAACAATTTATTCTATAATACTGGAATTGAATCAATTGTTATACCGACATCAGTAAAGAAAATAGGTGCGTATGCATTTGACAGTTGTTCAAAGTTAAAGCGGGTTGCATTGAACGACGGGCTTGTATCAATGGGAAAGAATGCATTCGGAAATTGTGACAGCCTGTCTGAAATTACTATTCCTAATTCGTTGCAAACTTGGGATACTCCATTTGCTAATTGCGATAATTTGAAAACTGTGGTGATTCAAGAGGGGACTACTGAAATTGCTGCATCAAGATTTGAAGGATGGACAATGGAGACTGTGGAATTACCTTCAACGGTTACCGTTATAGGGGAAAATTCGTTTAAAAATTGTTCGAAGTTGAAAAGTGTTGTTATACCGGCATCTGTTACAGAGATTAAGGCAGGAGCTTTTGGTAATTGCGGTCAGTTAAAGTCAGTTGTGTTAGGGGAGAATCTAACAACTTTGGGAAGTCTGGCATTTGAAAAATGTACAGCATTAACTGAGATTACAATTCCTAAAACATTGAAGGATGTAACTGCTTCTGAGAAGTGTTCACCTTTTAGCGGTTGTAGTAGCCTTAGAAAAGTGGTGTTCGAAGAAGGAATTAGTAAAGTACCTTCGTATATATTCACAGATTGTAATATCATAAATGAGGTGGTATTACCGTCTACAGTCACTACTATTGGAGCATATGCTTTTTCGGATTGTGATAGTTTAGCAAATGTGACTATTCCCGATTCAGTTACAGAATTGGGCGAGTATGCATTTTCGTCTTGTAGTTCTCTTGCAAATGTGACACTGGGAACAGGATTAAAGAAGATTGGTAATGGGGCGTTTATGAACTGTGTTGCATTGCCGGAGATTAAGCTTAATAGCGATATTACAGTGGCAAATGACAGTGGTGTGTTTGAGAATTGCAGTAATTTAAAGAAGGTGATATTTGCACCAGGTGTGACAAAGACACCAAATTACTTGTTTGAGGGCAATAGTAACATTGAGCAGATTGAATTTGCAACAACAGTCAGTGAAATAGGTGATTATTCATTTAGAGGATGTACAGGCATAACTAAGCTCTGCATACCAGGAAATATTAAGAAGATTGGTGAGTATGCATTTGAGGGCTGTAAAGCAATAACACAAATTGTCATTAATAGTACACAAAGTGTGACTGTTGATAATTGTGCATTTAAGGATTGCGAAGCTTTAACGAGGGTTACCATAGACAATACCGATGGCGGAACAATCGGCAATGAAGCATTTAAGAATTGTATAAGTTTAAAGTCAGTGTCAATGAATGGTATTGCTACTATAGGAGATTATGCATTTGCTTCTTGCGCTACACTTGCAGCTGTGTCATTAGGAACAGGTATGAAGAAGCTTGGCAGTGGTGCCTTTGAGGATTGTATTGCAGTGTCGGAAATAACAATTAATAGCGACATTACTGTGGCGAAAGGTAGTGGTGTATTTAAGAATTGTAACAACTTAAAGAAGGTGACTTTTGCAGAGGGTGTTACTAAGGCACCGAGTTATCTTTTTGATGGATATAGCAGTATTGTGGAGATTGAGTTTTCCTCATCTGTAAGTGAAATAGGTGATTATGCATTTAGAGGATGTACCGGTATAACAAAGCTTTACATACCAGGACATGTGAAGAAAATTGGTGAGTATGCATTTGCAGATTGTACTAATCTAGTGGATTTGACTTTGTGCGAAGGTATAGAGGAAATAGGTCAGTATGCGTTTGGTAATTGTACAGCACTTACTAAAGTTGCACTTCCGCTTAGCTTCACAAAGGGGAGCAAGGGACCGGCATTTGCAGGATGTGTGAACCTTTCTGATATTGTATTACCAGAGGGGGCTACGGCTATACCAGCGTATATATTTATGGGATTTACATCGATTGAAAAAGTGGTTGTTCCATCAACAGTTAAGGAAATCGGTGCGTATGCGTTTGCAGATTGTACCAATCTTTCTATGGTGGTTCTTAATGATGGGATTGAATCAATTGGTGACTCAGCATTTGCTAACTGTAAGCTTCTTGCGGATATTATGATTCCAAAGAGCTTGAAGAGCTGTAGTGCATCGCCATTTAAGGGCTGTGATAACCTTAAAAATATCGTTTTTGAAGAAGGTACAACAGTGGTTGCCAGTGGACTGTTTAAAGGATGTAGTTGGGTTGATGAGTTGATTGTGCCGGAAGGCGTGACGGAAATTGGTGGTTATGTGTTTTCGGATTGTGATAATTTGACAACTGTGGTTATACCGGATACGGTGACGAAGATTAATGGTGAAGCTTTTAAGAATTGCGATAAGTTGACAGATGTTAAGATACCGAATTCGGTTACGTATATTGAAAGTGAGGTATTTCGTGATTGCGATGCTTTGGAGTCAGTAGAAATACCGGATTCTGTAACATATTTAGGTGCATGCGTTTTCGCAGATTGTGATAAATTGACAAAAGTAAAATTATCACAATCGATTAATGTAATTCCAACATTATTGTTCTCTAACTGTGATAGTATTGTTGAGTTTGTTATACCTGAACATATTACAGAAATTGGACCTGTTGCATTTTCAGATTGTGATGGTTTGGTGAATATTAGGATTCCAGGAACTGTTGAGGTTGTTGGACCGAGTGCGTTTGAAAAATGTGATAAATTAGCATCAGCGACTCTGTGTAATGGAATTAAGCAGATTAGTGGTGGTGTATTTGCGGGCTGCAATGCTTTAGCGGACATAATAATTCCAGGAACATTGAAGGAGCATATGTATAGTGGTGTGATTTCGGGATGTGTTAATTTGAAAAGAGTTAAGTTCCTAGAAGGGATAACTTATATAGGACCAATGTTCAATGAGTGTAGATATTCTCTGGAGCGTGTGGAATTACCATCAACAATTACTGAGATAACTTCTAGTGCATTTGAAGGATGCGAAAGGCTTAAGTTTGTTTCGCTACCAGAATCGCTTGAGGAGATAGGGTTATGGACGTTCAAGAATTGTGTTGCGCTAGAAAGTATAAATATACCGTCTTCGGTGAAGAAAATATATGGTTATGCATTTTATAATTGTGATAGCTTAAAAACAGTGACAATAGCTGGTGATGATGTGTCTTTAGATAGAGAGATATTTGCAGAATGTGATAACCTTTTAGAAGTGGAGATATCTGGAGATATAAGCTGGATTAATAGTTATGCTTTTAGCAATTGTAGAAATTTAGTTTCGTTTAAAGTAACAGGTTCGGTAGAAGGAATGGCTGGATATATATTTAATAATTGTGGAAAATTATCGACAGTGGATTTAGGCGAAGGAATTAAGAGCATGGGATATAATGTGTTTAATTATTGCTACTCACTGACAGAGATAACTATTCCGGCATCGATGGAAAATTGGGATTATATAGCTCTTTATGGATGTAATAATCTCAAGAAAATAAAACTGGCAGAAGGGACAACGACTGTTAAGCAGTTGATGTACAACAGTAATAACTTGGTTGAAAGTGTTGAGTTGCCATCAACGGTTACAACTATTGGTAGTAATGCATTTATGGGAATGGGGAATCTTAAATCGATTAAGTTGCCTGAGTCAGTTGTATCAATCGGTTCTAGTGCGTTTTGGCATTGTACATCATTAGAAAGCATAGATATACCGACT
>JAFQIQ010000249.1 GCA_017397445.1 Lachnospira sp. | reverse complement strand
GAGAGGCGGAGACTGGCAGAAGATTAGGGAGCTTGTGGGTAAGTGCTATCCGCAGGCTGTGGAGTGTTTTTCGTGGGCAACTCAGGATTGTATGACATTGGATAGTGTACCTTATATAGGACAATACTCTAAGGGGCTTTCGAATTGTTATGTGGCTACAGGATTTAATAAGTGGGGGATAACGTCGTCAATGGTGTCAGCCATGATTTTGTCAGATATGCTTGCGGGAGAAGAAAGTCCTTATGCGGAGGTTTTTAGTCCATCAAGAAATATGTTAAAGCCACAGTTGTTTTTTAATATGTGTGAGTCTGCGGCCAATCTTCTTACCATATCAAAGAAGCGTTGTCCTCATATGGGCTGTGCCCTAAAGTGGAACAGGGCGGAACACACGTGGGACTGCCCGTGTCACGGTTCGCGATTTGCGGATAACGGTCTGCTTCTTGATAATCCTGCCAACGATAATCTGCCACACGAGGAATAAATTCACACTCCATTGTGGATATTGTGGAAAAGTCTGTGAATTGTTTTAAAAATACTTGAATGTATAGACAACTTAATGTAAAATTGAATCAGACGAGTAAAAACATTTTACAGATGTTCGTGAGAATTTAATATCAGGAGGTAGCAGCTATGAATGTGTACACAACCGACAAGATTAGAAATGTAGTGTTATTGGGACACAGCGGGGCAGGGAAAACAAGTTTGGTAGAGTCCATGGCGTATTTGGCGGGAGTCACCACAAGGATGGGAAAAGTCGATGATGGGACTACTATAAGCGACTATGGCAAAGAGGAACAGAAACGTCAGATTTCCATAAGCACTTCGGTAGTGCCAATCGAATGGAAAGATGTAAAGATTAATGTGCTTGATACACCGGGATATTTTGACTTTATTGGAGAAGTTGAAGAGGCTATTAGTGCGGCAGATGCTGCTATTATTGTGGTTTCAGGAAAAGCCGGCGTCGAGGCGGGAACTGAGCGTGCATGGGAATTATGCGAAAAGTACAAGTTGCCAAGAATGATTTATGTTACAGGTATGGATGCAGATAACGCTTCTTTTAAAAATGTTGTTGAAACCCTTACTCAGATGTATGGAAAGAAGATTGCCCCATTCCATTTTCCGATAAGAGAGAATGAAAAGTTTGTAGGTTACATTAATGTCATCAGTGAGAATGCCAACCGCTGGCAGGGTGACGGTGTATGTAAGGAAGTTGTGGATTGCGATGTTCCTGACTACAGCATGGAAAATCTTGCACTTTATAAAGAGACTCTTATGGAGGCGGTGGCAGAAACCAGTGAAGAGTTTATGGACAGATATTTCAATGGTGATACATTTTCTGAAGCGGAGATTCGTTCAGCACTTCGTAACAATATTGATGAAGGTGCCATTGTTCCTATAACTATGGGTTCTAACACTCTCTGTCAGGGTACATATGCGTTGCTTGATGATATTGTAAAATATATGCCAAGTCCAGAAAGCAAGCAGATTGCAGGATTCAATATGAAGAGTAACGATATATTTGAGGCGAACTATGATTTTGCCAAGGCAAAGTCGGCGTACATATTCAAGACTATTGTAGATCCTTTCATCGGAAAATACTCACTTATTAAAGTGTGTTCAGGCGTGTTTAAGTCTGATGATATGATTTACAACAAGGATAAGGATGTTGAAGAAAAGGTAAGCAAGCTCTATGTGCTTCAGGGAAGCAAGCCTATTGAGGTTCCGGAACTTCACGCAGGAGATATTGGTGCTATTGCAAAGCTTACAAAAGCACGAACCGGCAATACATTGTCTACAAAGGCAACTACTATTCAGTATGGTGTGTTTGAGATTTCAAAGCCGTACACAGCTATGCGCTACAAAGTGCCTAATAAGAACAATATTGATAAAGTGGCACAGTCATTGCAGAAGCTTACGCATGAGGACCAGACACTGAAGGTAGTTAATGATGCTGAAAACAGACAGCTGCTTCTTTATGGAATGGGTGATTTGCAGCTTGAAGTGATTCAGAGCCGACTCTTAAACGAGTACAAATGTGAAATCGAGCTTAGCAAACCAAAGGTTGCATTCCGCGAAACTATTAAGAAGAATTCGGATGTGGAGTATAAGTATAAGAAGCAGTCAGGCGGTCATGGACAGTATGGCCACGTTAAAATGCGTTTTATGCCGTCAGGTGACAACGAGCAGCCTTATGTATTCGAGCAGGAAGTTGTTGGCGGTGCGGTTCCAAAGAATTTCTTCCCTGCGGTGGAGAAGGGATTGCAGGAGTCAGTAGTTAAAGGGCCGCTTGCAGCATACCCGGTAGTAGGCGTTAAAGCAGTGCTTTACGATGGTTCTTACCATTCAGTGGATTCATCAGAGCAGGCATTTAAGATGGCAACTGTTCAGGCGTTTAAGAAGGGCGTTATGGAGGCAGGTCCGGTACTTCTCGAGCCTATTATGAGCTTGAAAGTTACGGTTCCGGAGGAGTATACCGGTGATGTTATGGGCGATCTTAATAAACGTCGTGGTCGTGTGCTTGGCATGAATCCAAACACTAACGGCAAACAGGTAATTGAGGCTGATATTCCTATGATGGAGCTTTACGGTTACTGCACAGTACTTCGTTCTATGACAGGGGGACGTGGCGATTACTCTTATGAATTTGCACGTTACGAGCAGGCCCCAAGCGACATTCAGGCAGCAGAAGTAAATGCCAGAGCAAGCAAAGTGGCAGAGGCATTTGAAGAGTGATATGACGTGGTATATGAATAAAATTCAAAATATTCTTGTCATACCGCGACTATGCGTGTATAATATACAAGTAACAACGAAAGTTGTTGCAAGAACCGCAAGTTATACTTGTGGAATCTTGAAGATTGGAGAATAAGAAATGGAAAGAAGAGTAGGAACTGTTTCAATAGGTATTCGTGGACCAATCATTCGCGAAGGAGACAATCTGGTTGATATCACTGTTGAAAGTGTGTTGGAAGCCGCTAAGAGCGAGGGCTTCGAGCTCAGAGACAGAGATGTTGTTGCACTTACAGAGTCTATTGTGGCTCGTTCACAGGGCAACTATGTTTCAGTACAGGATATCGCTGCTGACGTCAAGTCAAAGTTAGGTGGAGGTACTGTGGGTGTTATTTTCCCTATCCTTTCACGTAACCGTTTTGCTATTAACTTAAAGGGTATAGCTATGGGCTGCAAGAAGGTCGTTTTGATGCTTAGTTATCCAAGCGACGAGGTCGGCAATGCATTGTTAACATATGACCAGTTAGATGAGGCTGGCATTAACCCTTACACAGACGTTCTTACATTAGAAAAGTACAGAGAGTTGTTCGGAGAGAACAAGCATGAGTTTACTGGCGTTGATTATGTTCAGTATTATTCTGATATTATCACAGAGGCTGGTGCAGAGGTTGAGGTTATCTTTGCTAATCAGGCTAAGACAATCCTTGACTATACAGATTGCGTAATCAACTGTGATATTCATACAAGGGTTCGTACAAAGAGACTGTTGAGAGAGGGCGGAGCAAAGGCTGTTTGTGGTCTTGATGATATTATGACAGCCCCTATTAACGGAAGCGGTTACAACGAGAAGTATGGTTTGCTTGGTTCTAACAAGTCAACAGAGGATAAGATTAAGTTGTTCCCACAGGAGTGTAAGCAGCTTGTACTTGACATTCAGTCACAGCTTCTTGAAAAGACTGGAAAGCATGTAGAAGTTATGGTATACGGAGATGGAGCTTTCAAGGACCCACAGGGTAAGATTTGGGAGTTAGCAGATCCTGTAGTTTCACCGGCATTTACAGATGGCTTGGTTGGAACACCTAACGAGCTTAAGTTAAAGTATCTTGCAGATAATGATTTTGCTAACCTTAGCGGTGCTGAACTTAAGGAGGCTATCTCTAACAGCATTAAGACTAAGCAGGATAACCTTGTAGGTAATATGGCTTCACAGGGTACAACACCAAGACAGTTGACAGACCTTATTGGTTCACTCTGTGACCTTACATCAGGTTCAGGTGACAAGGGTACTCCAATCATCTTAATCCAGGGTTATTTCGATAACTTTACAACTAACTAATAATTATTTGTCGCTTACGAATGGCGATTTAATCCGCACCCCCTCGTGAGGTGCGGATTTGTTTGTTGTATAGCAAAGTTTTGCAGGAATGGGCAAAGCAGTAATTTATTATATACTAATTCACAATAGGAGAGCGGATATGGATTTTGCTATAAACAGAATTAAAAGTGTATTGCAGAAAGTAAAGTGTAAAGAAAAACAGTATTGGATTTCTGTCTTTGGTGCACCGGTTATAGTGGGAGCACTTATATTGCTTGTGTATGCAATTAAAGGTGTATATCCATTTGGCGGTGGTGATATAGCATATTATGATATGGGGCCTAATACTGTGCCTGTATACTATAATACATGGGATATTCTGCATGGAACTAAAGCGTTGTTTTGGGACTGGTATTCAGGCGGTGGAGTAACAACGGCAGATATTGTAGGTAATCATGTGGTAAGTCCTTTTAATCTGTTCTTTTTATTTGTTGAAAGAGATATGATTATGGAATCAATGTCGCTGTTTTTGATGCTGAAAGTTTGTGTGGCAGCAGGATTTATGTCTATGTATTTTAGAAATTCCTATTCAGGCACACATTGCTTTTGGCATGTGGCAGCAGGTGTATTATATGCTTCATCCGGATATATTCTGCAATATTATTCCAATATACACTTTTTGGATCTGGTGGCCATATTTCCACTTATTATGCATTTTACAGATAAGCTGTTGTATAAGCGTAAATGTGTAGGCTTTTGCATAACTATGGCGTTAGGCTTTGCGGTTAATACATATTTTATGGTAGCGGTGAGCATATATCTTATAATATATAGCGCAGATCGTGTTAAGAATATGGATAAGAATGAAAAGAAGAGTGCCATAGCACTGTTAGGGATAGGGGCTGTTGTGGCGGCGCTTTTTTCATCTGTGATGTTGCTGCCTACGGCGGTGTCACTATTGCAGTCGCAGAGAGTTTCAGTAGGACAGGGGAGCGAATTTGAGTACATTACCAATGCTATTGAGGATGAGTTTTATGTGCATAAAACATTTATGCTGTTTGGCAGTGAGATTGCCATAGGCGCGGTTATAGCGTTTTTGCTTGTCAATAGAAAGAATCTTAGAAATATTTTATCTGAAATATATCTGATGGTGCTGATGATTATTCCTATTTTTGTGGAAATGTCTAATTGGAACTGGCATGTAAGTGGATATGTACATTTTCCTATGAGATTTGGATATATGCTGACATTTTCGGCACTTCTTCTGGTGGGGCGTGTATTACAGATGCGGGAACAGGAAAAAGATCCGGTGTCAGAGAAAAAGGGCATACGTGAGCACATTCCTATGATAGGTGCAGTAATGATTGTCATTACGGTAGCCATGACTTATCTCTTTGCACAGTTGTTTATATATAAGGGAATAAGGGACTTTGAAGCTTATTCGGGATATTGGCTTATATTTGTACTTGCAATAGTAGTGTATGCATTAGCGCTACTGTGCGAAAAGGGAAAAGTGGTAAGAATGTTATGTGGTATTATGGTAATTACACAGGCGGCGTTGGGATGGTATGGATTTCTGGCACCTTCCTGGGACTGGCCATATGAGGATGCTGATGTAATTATTCGTGATGTACAACAGATTGGAGATGTAATATCAGATGGTGAGCCGGAGTTCCTTAATCGTGTAAAGGATGAAGAAAGTGTTTTTAATCATAATTATGGTTTTATATTGCATAATTCTACTATGTCCAACTGGACGTGGGGAACTAAAGCTACAATGCGCGAATTGGTAAATCGTTTAGGGTACACATATAGTAATCTTAGAATGACAGACAGTGGGGGAACCATGTTTTCGGACGCGGTGTTTAATATAAGAACAGTTGTATCAAGATTTCCTAAGGATGACAGAATATTAGCTGGAGTTGAGAGAAAAGATGAATATTATATAAGTTCATTGAAGTATAATTATCCTTTTGGGGTTGTTGTTAATGAAGAAATTTTAGAGTGGACATCCAGTGATACATGGTCAGAGCTTCAGTATAATAATGAATTGTTTAAAGCAGTAAATTCTACATCAGCTGATTTGATACGCATATATGATTGCGATAATTCTTTGCAGAAAGTTGTAAAAAAGAATGGTTGTTATGAGTACGTATATAATATAAGTGTCGATAATCTTGGGATATTATATATGGAACCACAGAGTGTATCGGGTGCTAAAGGCGAATATATGGGCATACGTATCAATGGGGAAGATTATTTTATTCCGAATATGTCAATGTTAAGAAATATTACATATCCGACAGATTCCCGTAATTGTATGTTGGAGTTAGGTGTGTTTGATTCAGAAAATGTTGAAATAATTGTAACGTCCATATATCCTCAGGAGGGTGTGGTGTCTTTTGGGGTTTTGGATGTAGCAACAATGGCGGAAAGCATTAAAGAAAAGCAAGATAAGAGCAGGCAGATAGAAGCAGGGAAAGATAGTCTAACGATTCAGCTTACAGGTGGGAATGGTGAATTACTGATGTTGCCTGTTGCCTATGACAGCAGTTATGTGGTTACCAATAATGGTGAAAAGATTGACTGTCACAGTGCAATTGATGATGCATTGATGCTGATACCGCTAAGTGATGGCGAAAACAATATAACAGTGAAATTCAGACCGGCCGGATTAACACTTGGGATTATTCTGTCGCTTATAGGTATAGTAATGCTTGTG
>JAFQIQ010000024.1 GCA_017397445.1 Lachnospira sp. | reverse complement strand
GTGGGGGCAATGGACGGGCGTGCGTTGGTTCCGGTAAAGCATATCATATTATGTTTGGCTGCCATGAGGGGATAGTAACCGGCGATACCGTAATGCGTGGAATTGCGTACGGCGACCATGCCCATGCCGCATTTTTTGGCTTTTGGTTCTTTTTTTGTAAAAAGACAGTTGAAAGATATTTTGAAAGAAAAAGACTATTTTGATAATAAAGAAGAGGCGGAAAAGTATTACGATATTATGTTGCATATATATGAGGGGATATCAGGAAAAAATGTGGAGTTTTCACCATGTATATTCCCTTGGTATTCTGCGTCTTTGAAAAAAACATATGTTATAGAGAAACTGTGTTATATTGCAGCTTATCTTGAAGACTCAGATAAGACCGATTATGTGTGTGACCTGTTAAAAGAATGTGATGCTGATAACAGATCCACCTGTTTGTTTGTGCTTTTAGATAATCCTAAGACTTCAAAGCAAAAAGCAGTTGCAACTCAGATGCTGTGTGATAAAGAATCATATACAAGAAGAACGGCTGCAAGTATAGTTGAAAGCATGAAAAAAGAAGATTCCAATTATTTGCAGATGGAAGATATGCTTAGGTATAAGGCTGCGGATATGAGATCAGTATTGATTGAGTTTCTGTATAAGCAGGAGGATGACAAACTTGCAGGTACTATAGAAAGACTTTTGGAAGATTCTAAGGAAGAAAAGAGAACTGCCGGACTCGACATGGTTATGCGTCTGTCAAAGGATGTGAAAAGAAGCGGATTATATGAGAATGTTTTACCGCTTGTTAACAACATCAGTGCACCTACATCTAAGGAAAAAGTTCTGATTAACAATATATTAGGATGTGATACAGAAGACAATCAGGAAACTAAAATATTATTTGATAAATCGGATAAATACATTCCAAAGTTTTTGGAAACTGAATTCTATGATAATGCTGTAGATGTGTTTATGAGATATTTTCCGGACTCAAAGCTTAAGGAACAGTTGCTCTTAAATACTGAAAAGAAAAGTGTATTGGGGGTTATAAAGGATAAATTTACTAAACCAAGTTCCGAATGTGCACAATTGACAAAGAAAGATTGTGACAGTTTGTATAAGTTATTTGCCCAACATGCAAGTGATGAGTACAGAGGGTATGGTGGGGAAACTTATACTTTTGCTTCCAAAATCGGATATTTCAGGGAAGTTATTGATGGTAAGGATAATGAAATACCGGGATTAGCAATCTGGAAAGAATGGTATGAAAACAATATTGGTGCACCGGAGAGACTATACCGTATGTATATACTTCTCAAGGCCAGAAGTATGGGAGTTGATTTTGATGATGCCATAAGACCATATATTATTCAGATATTTGGAAGTGGTTTCCAGATTATGCATACTTATCAATATAAAGAGTATATGCTAAAGATTGTTTTAAGGCTTATAAATGAGTATTGCAGTAAGGCAGATAAGCTGGCAATTGCTGTAGCTGCCGGGTACTGGTATGTAAAATGTCTACCGCAGGATAAGGTGTTAATTAAATCAATTCCCCCTTTAAATATGATTAGTTATTGCAGGGAGAGGGAGGCTCATTTTATAACACACAGTCAGTTATGTGGCATATTGGGAGAGATTAACTGTAAGAGCGGTGAATGCTTTAAAGGAGTGTTTCCGTTGGCTGTAATGATAGCTGAAAAGACATTTATGCGGGATGTTAAAATGGCAGAAGAAAATCCGTCGGTGATTTATTACAGAGAAAGAAGACATCTGGTAAGTCCAAGAAGTTATGATTATGCGGATGGATTGTTTTCGGAGCCTGGGGTTGTACCATATATACTAGCAGTGCATTACGGAATACTTTCAAAAAATGCTCTGTATGAATATATTTTCAGACCTGATAATATAGGAAATGCTATTGAAACAATTACATTAATTGCATCAGGCCTTCGTGAGCAGGGAAGAAAGGTTACAAAAAGAGGTCATTTCTCGTGGTTTAACAGAAGACAAGAGCTTTTAATGGAAGAATTCAAGGATGATGTTCAGCTTAGGGAACTTGTTGACGAAGTTTATGAAAATGTAGTTAATGAAGTGTTGTCAAAGGAGCTTAAAAGAGGCGACAGTGAAACGGTTTATTCAAAGATTATACATAATGTTAAGAGAATCTATGGTATAGATAATCTTATAGCCATACTGGTTGCACTTGGAAAGGATACATTGGAGCGTTCTTCGTATTATTCCGGAGACAGCAAGAAAGCTAATATGAGTCGTTTGCTTAGTGTGTGTATTCCACTTGCTGACGATAATGCAGATAAGTTAAGGAATGCATTGGCTAAGACAGATATAACAGATAAAAAATTAATTGAGGCTGCATTATATTCACCGGAGTGGATTGATATTGTAGGGGAATATCTTGGAATAGAAGGTTTTAAGTCTGCCTGCTATTATTTTATGGCACATATGAATGAGCGTTTTGATGATAAGCGAAAAGCAATTATTGCAAAGTTTACACCTTTATCAGAAGAAGAGCTTAATGACGGAGCTTTTGATATT
>JAFQIQ010000248.1 GCA_017397445.1 Lachnospira sp. | reverse complement strand
GGTGCTGATCCGATTATTGCATCTGCAAGCGAAATCAACAGCGATTACAATTTCGGCGGACAGCAGACAACAACTACTACAACTACCACTACAACAACTACAACAACAACCACAACTACAACCACTACAACTACCACCACAACTACTACCACTACTACTACAACCACTACTGCAGTTACATACCCACCAAGCTCTTATACTACATGTGTAGTGGAAAATGCAGGAACCATAAGTAGCGATAAGGTGATATTCAAATTATCGGATTATTTACCCAAGGGAGCAATTTTGAAGAAAGTTTCAGTAAATGTTGCACCAGTAGATGAAAGTAAAAGTGGTGATTTTGGATGTGGTCTTATGGTTGGAGCAGAAGGCGGAAGTCCATGGTATCAAACCGATCCAACTCATACTGTTAATAGTTCTGGTAAAACAATTACATTTGATGTAAGCGATAAGAATGACATTGATACAGCTAATCATGTGTTTGCATTTGGACTTTGGTGGTCAAATGTTGGTTCACTAAATATCAACAGTATAATGTTCGAATACGAAATGGACAGCACATACATCGATATCAAGTACAACAACGAAGAGGTTGACGCAAAGACAATCCGAAATGGTCAGTCAGTAAACGTTACAGTAACTCCTACAGGCGGAGAAATTGGTAGTGTACAGCTTAAAAACGGTGATACTGTTGTTCAGGACTTAGGCACTGGCGGCAGCTACACAATAGCTCCGACAGAGGCAGGTAATTACACAATTGTAGCGGCTATGGCTGGAGATAATTCGGACAAAACTGCTTCAATAAGCCTTACAGTAAAAGACAACATAACAATCAATGGCAGCGAAGTAATGGACCTCAACAGTGGTCAGACACTTACAGTAAACAACGCAATCGACAATATCACATGGAGTGCAGAGGGCGTTGAAGGTACTGATTACACTGTAGACGGCGACATAATCACATTTGCAAACGGTGCTACTCTGGATAAAGCCACAGGCGTAGTCAGAGCATCAACAAACGGTGGTGAGTTCACAATTACCGCAACCGACAGCTACGACGGAAGTACGTCAAGCATTACAATCGGCGTAACAGAAAGACCAAAGGTTCCTGAACTGCCAAAGGATACATTCCTTGAAAATTCCGGAAAGATAACGCTGACAGCAGATAATAACTGGACAGTTGATGTTTCGGGTCTTCCTATGACTGATGCAAAGGGTAATCCATATTACTACTACATTAAGGAGTCAGGTTATAAGCAGACAGAAAACAGTCCTGAAAAGCCATTAACTGATTCAGTCGGACATTATATCCACAGCAGTAATGCAGTGTATATGCCAGTCAGCTACTACAACAATGGTATTCTTCCTGTTGAGAATGGTGAAAAGGCTGTAGCAAAGGTTGGAAACAAACTCACAAAAACAATCCAAGGCCAACTCCCCTCCACCGGCGGAAGCGGAGTGACGACATATTATTACTTAGGAGGTGTAATCATGCTTCTGAGTATAGCCGGGTTCACAGGTCTTAAGCGACGTGATAGAAAGCGTCGTAAAGAATAAACGCAAAACGAACAAAGGCAAATCACACGAAAAGCAAACAATGAAAGGGGAGGGCGTGTATAGGCTCACGCTCTTCCCGAAACCGAAAAATTATTTTAAAGGAGAATTATTATGAAAAAAACTAACAAAACTTTTAAGAGATTCGCAGCCATCACTTCCGCTTCACTTTTAGCAGCTTGCGCTATGGCTCCCGTTTTCACAAGCATGACTTCTTATGCGGCTGACCCTGATAAAGGTTCCATTACTATTTCAAATTCTACTGCAGGTCATACATATGAAGCTTATCAGATTTTTGATGGTGAATTGAGTGATAATGTAAAACTTTCTAATATCACTTGGGGTACAGGTGTAGCAATTACAAATGATGCTTTAGATGACCTTGCAAAACTTGATAATAAGTTTGCTAAGTCATTAACCTATGAATTAGCAGAGAGTCAGACAGAAGCATATGAAACATGGAAAACTAATACATCAACAGATAATCCAGATGCTGATGTATCTGAAGAGGCTTATTATGTTACATTAGATGAAGCTGGAAAAGAATTGGTTAAAATTACACCAGTACCATACGTTACTACAGATGAAAAAGTGGCTTCTAAGATAGCCGAAGCATTGGTTTCTTATGGTGATGCTGCATCATTTGCAGAGGTAATAGGTAAATATTTATCTGATGTGAAAACAGGTAGTTCATTTGCGGATGGTACATACACCATTGGTGCTAATGATCTTCTTGACGGTTATTATCTTGTAAAGGATGCAGATAATGCTCTTACAAATGAGTATGATGCGAAAACTTCATATATTGTAAAGGTTGCAGGTACTGTTACAAATATAGCTCCTAAAATTGCTATGCCAGAAGTTGATAAGGAAGTTTGGGATAATGAAAACGATGGCGACTGGGACGAAACAGCTGACTGGAATATTAATGATAAGTACCTGAAAGATGGTGAACAGCAGGCTGGATTTAAGCTTGAAGCAAAAATTCCTGCTAATGATAATCTTGAGTTCTATGAAACATATAAGATTGTTTTCAATGATACAATGTCAGCAGGCGTAACATTTGATGGCATCAGAAGTGTTAAGGTTGGAGATGTCGACGTTCCTTTATATAATGAAACTACTTCTCCTGATGGATATAAAATTTCAGATATTGCAAGTGGAACAGCAGGCGGAAGCTTTACATTGGAAATAGCAGATTTGTTAAAATATGATTCTGATTTAACTGATGCTGATACAATTGTAACAGTAATTTATAACGCACATCTTAATGAGAATGCCGTTGTAAGTAACCAAGGAGAAAATAGTATTGAAAATAAAAATAATGTATACTTAAATTATTCTAATAATCCGAACTGGTCTTCATCTGGAGGAAACGGAGATGAAGAACTTGGTAAAACACCTGATGACACAGTTTGGGTAGCTACATATCAGATTCTTAATAATAAGATTGATGGAAACTCAAACGAAGCTCTTAAGGGTGTTGGATTCAAATTAAAGGATAGTGCAGGTAATGTTATTAAGTTAGCTCTTGATGGTAATAATGTATATTATCCTTCTTCAACTGGTGAGGAAATTATTACATCTATTGGAGACGATGCTCGAATAGACATAAAGGGGCTTGACTACGGCAACTATACACTTGTAGAAGAAAGTCCACTTTCAGGATATAATACTTGTGATCCAATCTTAATCGAGATTAAAGCAACTCATCAAGAAGATTCTGCTACAGCTGCTACAGTTACTATGACAGATTCTAAGAATATGAACAATACAATCGAAAACTTTATGGGTTCAACTCTCCCCGGCACTGGTGGTATCGGTACAACAATCTTCTATCTTGGCGGTGGCGCAATGGCAGCAATCGGCGGCATTTACCTCATTTCCAAGAGAAGAATGAGAAAGTCTGAGGAATAAGTTAAAATATAACATTATTAAATCGGAATAGAAAACATAAACTAACTAAAGGCTAATTAACCTAATTATGCCGCCGACGGTGAAAGCCGTCGGCGGCCATTAGGGAGGATCCCATGAAGAAAAAAATCAATAAAGCAAGCTTATTTACAACAATATTTTTTACATTAATGCTGTTCGTGGGAGTCTCCGTGATGCTTTACCCAATCGTAAGCGATTGGTGGAACTCCAAGGTACAAAGCCGAGCAGTTGCCAACTATGAAGTGGCAGTTGCCAATATGGACACAAGCAGAACAGACAGAATGATTGAAAAGGCAAATGAGTATAACAAGAAAATTGCCCGACTTGAAGCACCATTCGTGGATTTCGACAAGGTTGCAGGCTATGACTCAACCCTCAATATTTCGGGTACGGGAATTATGGGCTACATTTCAATTCCTGTAATTCAGGTTGAATTGCCTATCTACCACGGCACAAGTGAAGAAGTTCTGAACATTGCCGCAGGTCATCTAGAGGGTTCATCCCTCCCCGTAGGCGGAGCGAATACCCATTCAGTAAT
>JAFQIQ010000247.1 GCA_017397445.1 Lachnospira sp. | reverse complement strand
GCCTTCACCCCGCATCCTTTTGCCTTTTGCAAGAATACTATTGCATATATTTTCTTTTATAGAAAATGTGTCTGAAAATTCAACCATATATCCCGGAACACCACCTGTTACAGCATATAAAGTCATAACATCCTCAATATCGTATCCTTTATAAAATCTTTTAACATCCATATATGTGAATTCTTTTAGTTTTATGAGGCAATTAATTGATAATGCATCTGAACCAATTGCAGAAACAAGTCCATTCTCGATCCAACTTATAGAAGAACAGGTGCATATAACCATTATATTGGCTTTTCCTTCAACCAGTTTTTTCAGACTGCTCATAAAATTCTTATTCTGTTTTACTATATTATGAAATTCCTCTATAACAATAACCTTTACCGGTGCTTCCTTGTGGCTGACCATCGCAAAAATATCCCGGTAATCAATATCATCCATATGACTTGTATATTCCACATTCCCTAACTGACTTGCAAATGCATCATACATAAGTTCCAACTGCTGTTTCGCTGATGCCTGCGAAGCCACATAATACACCCCCGGCTTATCCTTTATAAACTCTTTTACAAGTTCTGTTTTACCTATGCCTGTGCGTCCATAAACCACTGTAAGTGAGTTACTTCCACAATCGTACATCTTATGAAGTGTGGAAAGTTCTTCGGTTCTTCCCAAAAACATTATATGCCTCCAAACTTATTCATCGCGCTGTCCTGATTCATCAATTGTCATCTTATATGCCGGTAAGAATTCTCTTATATAATACTCAACCTCAGGCATATTCATATCTTCCAATGACTCTTCTATGGTCTTTTTCGCCTCTGCAAAATCCAGATTTCCCATCTGCTGTTCTTCAATACATTTTATAAGTGCAGACAACTTGTCTGCTGCCTTCACATAATGCCAAAGTATCTTTTCTTCCTCAGTCTCCAAAAGCAATCCGTCATAATGCTTACCGATACTCTCCGGTAACCCCGTAAGAAGTTCATCCTTTGCAACCTGCTCAACTTCTTTATAAGCATTGCGGATAACCGGACTATAGTACTTAACAGGTGTTGGCATGTCTCCGGTTATAATTTCCGTAACATCATGATACATAGCCAGTACCGCTAATCTTTCAGCCGGAACACTCCCCCCATACACCTCATTATTAATAATTCCAAGAGCATGGGCTATAAACGCAACTTCCAGACTATGTTCACACAGATTCTCATTCCTTGTATTGCGCATCAGCCCCCATCTGTTAATATATTTCATTCGTGATAACATCGCATAAAAATGATTGTTGTTCATCATAGATACCTCTCTATTAAATTATCTTTTAATTTTATCGTAAAGAAGTAAGATTTACAACTAATTTTTTGCTGTTTTATAAATGTATTTTCGCCCTCAAAACACAACAAGAGCGTAGTTTCAAAGCCATGAAACCACGCTCTTTTATAACTATTTATCTGTGTTTTATATATTAATTACTTCTTTGTAATATAACCCTTTGCCTTAAGAAGCTCTGCGATAAGAACCGCACCGCCTGCTGCTCCTCTAAGTGTGTTATGTGAAAGGCCAACGAACTTGTAATCAAATACACTGTCCTCTCTCAAACGTCCAAATGATACTCCCATACCATTCTCGTAGTTAACATCAAGCTTAACCTGTGGACGATTATCCTCCTCAAGATACTGGATGAACTGCTTTGGAGCACTTGGAAGATCAAGCTCCTGTGGTGCACCCTTGAAGTTTCTCCACTTTTCAATAATCTGCTCCTTTGTTGGCTTCTTCTCGAAGTTTACAAATACAGCTGCTGTATGTCCGTCAAGAACAGGAACTCTGATGCACTGGCATGTGATAACAGGCTCTGTTGCAGGAACGATCTGACCATCCTCAACTGTACCAAGAAGTCTTAATGGCTCCTTCTCACTCTTCTCTTCCTCACCGCCGATGTATGGGATAATATTCTCAACCATCTCAGGCCACTGAGCAAACGTCTTACCTGCACCTGAAATAGCCTGATATGTAGTAGCAACTACAAGCTTTGGACCAAACTCTCTTAATGCATTAAGAGCAGGTGTGTAGCTCTGAATTGAACAGTTAGGCTTAACGCAGATAAAACCTCTTGTTGTACCAAGTCTCTTCTTCTGTGACTCAATAACCTCAAGATGCTCTGGGTTAATCTCAGGTACTACCATAGGAACATCCGGAGTCCATCTGTGAGCACTGTTGTTAGATACTACAGGAACTTCTGCCTTAGCATATCTCTCCTCTAAAGCCTTAATCTCATCCTTTGGCATATCTACTGCACAGAATACGAAATCAACCTTAGAAACAATTTCATCAAAATCCTTATCAAGATCATATACAGTCATCTTCTTAACGAACTCAGGCATATCTGTAGCCATCTTCCAACGTCCTTCAACTGCCTCTTCATAAAGCTTTCCTGCTGAACGTCCACTGGCTGCAACCAATACAACCTCAAACCAAGGATGGTTCTCAAGAAGCGTAATGAAACGCTGTCCTACCATACCTGTTCCACCAAGAATACCAACTCTTAACTTATCACTCATTGTTATATTCTCCCTTTTCATTATCTCTTTTGATTAAACCAAATGTACTTCGCAGCTCTTTTGTCTTTCTGTGACGGACATTTGTATTTTTGTTGTTGCAATAATATCACATTAAATCATATAATGCAACACTTTTCTTAAATAATTTTAAAACATTTTCCTATAACTCTATTATATGTCGCTCATAGGCATTGATAACGGTTGTTTCATTGTACTTAGACTCCCTCTGGAAACACTTCTGATAATTCTTATGCACATGACCGTGTACAAAGAACTTCGGCTTATAATTATCCAACACTTCAACAAATGCTTCAAAGCCTTTATGTACATGGTCTTCACCTTCATTAATGCCTGCTGCCGGTGCATGGGTAAGAAGAATATCCACGCCCTTCTTAACTTTCAACTGCAACCACATATGCTTCAGACGTGACTTCATCTGCTTTTGTGTGTACTGATGCTTCCCTGTATTATATCGTATACAGCCACCCAGTCCCATTATTCTTATTCCTTCATGTACATATATCTTGTTATCAATACATATACATCCATCCGGAGGTGTCTGTTCGTAACAATCATCATGATTGCCATGTACATACAATACCGGAGCTTTAGTGAAGGAAGCCAGAAAAGAAAGATACTGAGGCTTTAAATCACCGCAGGACAATATCAAATCAATACCATCAAGTTTTTCTTTCTCAAAGTAATCCCACAGATACTTTGACTCTACATCTGCCAATACAAGTATTTTCATGCTACACTCCATTCCGAAGACATTTCGCAGAAATATTGTTACATTATTCCCTGTTCTTTAACAATCAACTGTGCGCTATCTTCTAGTTCACTTACATCCGGAATACTTCCCACAACATTGTCAAGAAGCCAATCCATAGTGATTATCTCTTCAGGGGTAAGTTCATGCTCGTCATCATTCCTGATATTCCCCTGCTGATCTACAAGCACCCCCGCAAAAGGTTCAAACTCATCATTACATATCATTTTCTCAAAGCTCTCGACCAGGCGAATAACTGATGCAGGCAACTTATTAGAATATATAAGTTCAATAACATTAGCTGACATTCCCCACCAATAATTGAGTGCTTTCGTCTGCTCTTGATGCTCATCATGTTTCCAAGAACCACTCAGTATACTCTGAATCAATTTCTCATAGAACACACCCCAGTTCCATGTAGGCATTGCAATATTCTGTCTGTTAGTCTCATCCTCAACATGATAAAGACCAAATCTTCTAAGGGAACATTGTGGTGTAATCATATCCTGGTCGGAAATATAATTAATCCCCTCTTCCTTAAATACTTTATGTACATCTCTATCTTTAACCGATGACCATTCAAGATATACCTTTGCATAAGGATTCGTAAACTTAACACCCATAGCAAATGCATTGATATTCGCCAT
>JAFQIQ010000246.1 GCA_017397445.1 Lachnospira sp. | reverse complement strand
GGTCCTCTGTAAAGATACTGTCCACTTGAATTTCAGAGGGGAATATCTGCAATCTTGTGTCTGGTACGGCAAACTTTTCGGTGAAAATCCCGAAGATATACGGGCATCCAGAACTTGTTCATGCAATTCCTTTGCTTTCTTATAATCGCCCATAGCATTGTAACCGATTGCGACACCGTGCAGTGAATTAAGAGTATCCGGATGTTCTGCGCCCAACAATTGTTTGCGGGCAGCATATAACTGCTCGTCCAACCGCAGTGATTTTTCATAATTTCCACTGGAGTAATAAACATTAGACAACTTTTCCTGTATATCAAGCCAATCTGACATATCAATATCTAAGTCGCCCTTCTCCTCCGGAACAGGCGTAATTACATCTAATGCTTCTTTATATTTTCCTTTTAACCTAAGCGACTCGCCATACTCACTTCTTGCAATCATTTCAGCCACTGTACTTTGATACTTATCCTTTGTGTACTTAAATAACTGCAAACTTATTGAATAGAGTAAATCATATGCTCCATTCCTCTTTAAAGAACGAAATCCTTCTTTTACATTTTCCAGATAATCACAAAACTCTTTATGAGCATAACTATTTTCTGTAAGAATTTTCACATACTCACTTAACAACATATTGGATTGCAAAGTATTCTCCTTATTAATAGCTGTTCCCAATACATCCAGTCTCACCTTTGCAACTTCTTCCACAATCTCAACATCAGCATTTTTCATAGCCGCAGCTCTTACAGTTTCATGCATATAGTATGAATTATTAGGATTTCTTATTATGAAAGAATGCTTTACGAATTCTTCGTATCTGGAATATGTATAGTCCTTCAATGTTGTCATATGACTACTAA
This sequence comes from Lachnospira sp., assembly GCA_017397445.1. Classification (GTDB taxonomy): domain Bacteria; phylum Bacillota; class Clostridia; order Lachnospirales; family Lachnospiraceae; genus Lachnospira. The sequence goes on along the minus strand of JAFQIQ010000246.1, from coordinate 16,758 downwards.
TCTCGCGAACGCTATCATCATTCCATGTTCCCAGACAAGCAAGAAAATATGCCATCTCCTTTTTGTCTTTATCCAGATTAGATAAGTAACGACTAATTAACTGGGTAAGATCCTTTCCAAAATGTTTTATATTAGGCAAAATCCCCTGCATACGCAACTCTTCATAGGTATCTACACAGATATCAAGGAATAATGGCGTTCCACTTGTCAACTTGTATAACTGCTCGCATAACTCTGCATCCTTTACTCCCGCCTGCTCAAGAAAATATGTAGCATCCTTTAAACTTAAATCTCCCAGCAGATGTTGCTCCAAATGTTCCTGCGCCAACTCTTCCTTCTCTGCTTCCGTCATTTGATCCAATGGTCTCTCCACATATATGGCACCCCATATGTCATCATCTTCTGCCCAGTATAACTTCTCTCGTCCCGTTACAACCCACAACACACTGGGAATAGACTGAATAACACTCCGTCTGCCTTTTCTTAGCCAGTAATCCTCCGTAATCATATCCTTATCTCTATTTACATTATCTATGTACTTTTCATAGGTATCTATGAAAACCACCAGTGGCTTCTTTGCGATTGCCTGCATATTGTTACGCATATCACGTATAAAATATTCATGTAGCTTATCCAATATCTCCGGTGGTTCTAAGCTGTTAATCTCATCAAGATGCTTTTTATACTTTTCTTTATCCAGATGTTCTTTAACTATCTCCCTGGTAGCCCCACTCACCTTATCAATTGCCTGTATAGCTGATGACACCCAACCAACTATTGGAATAATTCCTACCGCTGTCACAACTGCATTTAACCATGGATTACTATCTAATAATCCTGTTGCCGCTTCGTCCTTTTCTATATTGTTTCCTGTCTTTTTGCTATATAACAATACTGCTGAGTCAAACATATAGAATCCGAATTTTTCATCTACAACCGCCAACTGATTACGCCAGTTAAGAAGTATTGAAAGTTTATCGATAGCTGCATTTTTCTCACTAAAATCATAACGAATGTAATCACAATCAATCTTTTCCAGAAGCCTGCAATCATTACCCTCAATACCTTTAATAACCCTACAAAGCTTATTAATAAAACTTGTCTTTCCTATTCCGCCTATTCCGTAATAATTAAGCACATAAAATGTCTTTTTCCAATTGTTACACAACACCCTGAATTTTCTTTCAAAGGCCTCCTGTGGGTCTTCACGGTCCGTAAACACTTTAACAGCCTTTACCTCCTGTTCCCATACGTCATCTGAAATATCAAAATCGTCTCTCATACAAATCATTCTCCATTGTAAAGTTTTTTCTGCAAAATCACGCCTTTTATATATCCATCATACTACAAAATCTCATTTTTTCAACATAATTTTATTATATGCAAATAACTGTTGTTTGGTCATCAGGGACTTATTTTAAAAAAAGCACCTTTGCAACATATTGTTGCAAAAGTGCTTTGCCTTACTCTCCTCCAAACATATCAAACAGCGACTTTCCATTATAACAATCCGGAGACATTAACCCTTGTTTGTGCGTATTCGGTGTAAACACCTTTATATCTCCCGGATTTATTGCCTCACCATTAAAATACAACGGACTGGAACCATCATTTTTAATAACCGCCTGCTTAATATTATCAGACCAACTATATGTTTCCATAGAACTAAACCCCCGTGGGAAATATCTAAAGTCCAATCCACAATCGTTATCATCCTCTCCTTCGTACTTCATATAGAGAACACTATCTTGAAACATACCACCATGTACATGCGGCTTTACAACGCCAATACACCCCTCTAAATGATACGCCAGCTTATTGCCCTGCTCCACATTAGACACCTCTATGTACACACAATCTTCATACTGCTTAACAACCTCGAAAAGTCGTTTATTCTCTTCCTCTTCCTTCTTGGTCAACTCTTGTTCACCTATCTGTTGAAGCTCCATAATATGCTTTACGAAAGCATCCTCTTTGTCTCTATCCAGTGCAATACACGCAGACGCAGCAATAATCTTATCGAGCCAATTATCCGCAGTTTTTAGCATATTTGCCAGCTCTTTCTTGTATTCAGAAATAACATTTACATACGGATGCATAGTCATATACTTCAACGGACACTTGTATATTGTATTCCTCGTCTCATACGTAAGCACATCCTCTTCAAAATCACTATTCACCAATGATGAAGTATGATATATATAGACATCTCTACCAAGCTCCGGATGATTATCCCCTACACCGGATAAATTATACCTTCCGTTGTATACATAAAGTTCCCAGTTAGTCATATTAACAATTGGTTTCTTCATAAAAGCCCTCCTAATTATTATTCTTGTCTTTGGTTATAATTAGTTTACATTATGAAGCTACGCAATATTGCTTAGATATGTCATATCTGGTAATATTTTAATCCAACAGTCAGCTTCTCTTTAATTCTGTCCACTAACTTTTTAGGAGACACAACTACACAGTCATCACAAAACTGTGTTGCCCACAAATCAAGTCCTCCACTAGTTGCATCAAGCACAACCTTTAACCATGTTATTCCCTGTTCTTTATAATACCGGCTGTCATGCTTTAAAACCTGTTGCAACAAAGAATCATCTGCCACGGAGACTCTGACATTTTTACCAAATGTGTCTATTAAAGTATTCATTATGTAATTCATTCCGGTATCTCGACAGAGCAACTCAATACGCTCTGTTTCACCGCCAAACATAATTGGATGTTTATGTCTGTATTGAACAGGATTCAAGCCCTTATCCCTATGAGTTGCGGGCACATCCATCTGCTCAATATCTGTTATTCTGTCAATCCTATAACTCGCCAACCCATCATATACAGGATTATATGCTAATAAATAGTAACAGCCATTGCTCCACATCATATCTACCGGTTCTATCACCTTTGGATATCCCTTACGGCAAACAAGCTTTTTGTTATAATCATAATAGCAGTACTCAATTTTAGCACATTTTTTATTATGTATTATGATGTTCAAATCCTCTATGTTAATCATTAACAAGGAATCCTTGTCTCTGTCCATCGCGGAAACATCATAATACTGACCTTGTGTGTAGGACAGCGGACGCAACCTAATAATCTTCCTAATTATTTCAGTGACATCATCTTCGCTAAAATAACTATATGTCTCAACTGCATCCTTTAATGTGCGTATTTCTCCCGGTGTAAATCCACTTTCATAATAGTAGTACTTTTTAGGCGAAATCTTCTCGTCTCCGCCACGATACACCTTATACGAATTCCCCGCTTTAACAACACAATGAATGCAAAAACCATACTGATATGTAAGTTGCTCATAATCCATATCCGCAGCAAATATTCTATCTGTCAACTCATCCAATATACGTTTTACCGTATCAAGACTAATAATCACACCATCCTCTGAAAAATATCCAAACTCGGCATCAACCTTTTCCTTAATCTGCCTTGCAGTCATAGGATGCTCTTCATCGCTTTCATGTGCCAGAACATGCAAGACATAAAACAGATTCAGACGAGAACTTTCGGGTTTGTTGTTTTTTGCCATAGTAATCTCCTTGCATATAATGCTCTTTCCTAGATTCTTTCGGTACATATATTTGCTACTGGTTATAAATGCTTTAAAATATCTTATCTATTCATGTTCTCATCAACCTATCTTTGAGCTCTTGCTTTAATTGCTCAACAGTTCTACCAGATGGAAACTCCCTTAATCCTTGACTTCCCGGACCATGACTTTTTAGAAATCCTTTTTCTCCTATACTATGCTTATACACCATTACCGCCGAATCAACAGCATCCGTCAAAGAAGAAAATGTTGAAAAATAATTATTATCAAGTGCAATCGCATCTACTGATCTCACTCCATCATAATCACCCTCACAAAAGCCAGAAATACATCTGTATTCTCCTTCATACTCAATTACCTGAACAATAAAAGTCATATTATATCCTTTGTATATAAACTCTGTTTCATCAGGTACAATTATTCCATTTTCACAAAGAACTCTCAACAACTCATTACCTTTTAAACTGTCCATTGGTGTATTCACCTCACTAATGGTCATCTCACCCAACGTTATAAGGACTTCATTCAAGTATTTAATATATTTTTTGCCATTCACGCATATATATGATTCTTCATCTCTATCCTTATTGGCAAAAGTCTTTCTAATCAGATCAATTGCATCCTTGTGATTACAGTATATCCTTTCACACAAATCTCTGTTAGTATGTGCCATAACTATTCCATTCAATGGATTGGACAAATTAATAACATATTGTTCTAACACTACTTTGCCATCTAAATCCAGCATCTCACAATTCAAACATTCACTAATTACATAATCATACACTTCTTGATACGTAATATTAACATAATGTTTGTCTTGTGCTACATCTCCTTTATCAACCCTTAAATACACATAGTATTTCTGCTGATTCTTGTATTCGTCTTTACTTTCAAAGTATTGATAATATAATCTAGTCTGACTATCATGCTCCTTTGATTTAACTTTATTTTCTATAACCAAAATAGCATTTTCACTTTTTGCAAAAATGTCAATTCTTCCTTCTCTAAAATTAATTTTGGAATAAATCTTTTCTTCCGTTCTAAATCTAAATCTTGCAAAATCAACGTCTGACATAGATGAAATATCTATGTGTGCCGCCATATGATTTTCTTCTTGCTTTTTATTATACAATTCAAAAAAACACTTCAATGGCATAGCACCTAAACCATGATTTTCATTAGGATCCAATAACCAGCATAGAAACGAACTATGCCATTCCTCTCTATATATTTTCCCCATAACACTAAACAAATTAGGCTTCTCACACATTCGCACAAACTCTTTAAAATCATTACCATTAATCAAACTATCAATCAACATTTCTTCACTTTTCATAGATACTCTCCTAACCATTTTAAAATTATTTACTTAATCTAATGCTACAGATGTTCTCTAGTTGACTATCCTTATCTGCATCCGAACCATTCCGACTTCACTTTTTCTATAAATAATATTCTACAATATTTTCGAGATTCATGTCTATAGTTCTATCTTAATATCGCAAAACACTCTAATACATTCGCACAAACGAACAAGACCGAATCCGCATCTTCTACTTATCCGGCCTTGTTCCTTTCCACATACTTTATTTATACAGATAATGCAAATCCACACCCATATCTTTTACAGTTGTCATTCCATCGCACTTTGTCACACTAAGCATTCTTGCACGCCAATCTTCTTGCTCTGATCTTTCAGAATCAATAACACGCCCCGTTTCCAGACCATATATTTCATATCTTGGGCATAATACACTCGGAAGCATAAACATAAGTTGATTGATCGAAATTATATCTCGCTCTTTAATATGCAACCAATCTCCAACGATTCTACCGTCAGCATTCAATATGACAACTCCGAACTTCTCACCCTTATCAACATCCATTGGATTGATATTAATAATCCAATTCTCACCATTAAAGAATAATCTGCCATCTACCATATCGTCAGACAAGTATAGCTCCCTATATTCTCCACCACTAAGAACAATGCTATTTGGCAACTCCGGCAACACAAACTCTTCGACAATCTTATTGCTCATATTAACACCAAGTAGCTTATTCTCTTCCTTTACGTACACAATATCTTTTCGTGGATCTACGTGATAAAACTCTCCATTATGTAATCTGTCATACAGTCTGCTACTTAAATTAATTACATCAAATGTATTAAGATTAACAACACACAGTTGTGCATCATTAGACCATTTTTCCGTCACTTTATAATAAACATACTGCTCATTATATCCTTCAATCTCTACACTAAAACCTAAGTCTACTTTTCTTTTACCGGATAAATCCGTTATGCACACTGTCTGCGTTTCCAAATCGCTGTTATATTTAGTATAAATACATACTATATCGTTATGTACCGCCAAAATTCCTAATATACGGTTATCTGGATTTTTAAGACGAAGTTTTCTTTTTTTCTTAGTTTTCGTATTCAAATCAATACTTACAATCGCCACATGTTCTCCATCTTGTTCCATATCTGAACAGTATATAAAGTAATACAGGGTATCATTAAATATTGTCATACCTAATGCACAACGTTCAAAACTGATTTCATCAAATTCAGCCATAAATATCCTATCAATAACTTCCACTTCACCATTCGCAATACTAGTACGACAAATTGCATACTCTCTATCTTCCATGTTTTTCCCTATAAACATAGATGTTACACCAGAACAATATACATACCCTTTGTACTCAACGTAATTAGAAGGACCATATATCTTTCCCCAGTAACTCTCATATTTGCCACAATAATTCATACCCTTAATCTCCTTCGTCTTCCCATATTATGTAATTCCCCTAACAATATTCATCTTTTAAACAACTCAAACAACTTATACGCACCATATGCCACCGCAGATGCCACAATGCCTTGTAGCAACCATCCTGCTGTAAAGTATGCAAATGCGGCTGACAGCACAAACATTGCCACAATCGTCGGCAAGTAATTTCTTAACTTCCTCTTTGTCGCAATAACCCACAACGGCATACACACTGCTCCAAGAATACATCCGATACAAAGAAACGCACATATCACTGACAACGCATTAGCAACCCACGCGAAAGCACTGGCTATAAACTTAAATACTCCCAGCTTATCCAACACAAACCAAATTATTGCTATGACAACTATAAAGCCCACAAATGCACCAATTATTTCACCTGCATCTCCCGACGAACCTGAACTACCGCTACTTTTAGAAACTCTATCCTCTTTCGTTTCCCTACTTTCAACATACCAATCCGGCTCGTAACTGTGAGTTTGCGATTGAGTTTCACTCACTCTGTTACTTTGCTTCTGCTGCCTTGCCATAATTCTCGCATTATGTCTTTTCTCCATGAAAGCATCAATAGTACTGTGTTGGGGCCAATCTTTGCACCCCTTAGGATATGCCTTTGCAAATGCTACAAAATCTTCAAACTCCAACTCATACTTTTTTCGTCTGCTAAAATATCCGCTGTTCTGACCCGAAAATCCGTAACAGCGCATAATCTCAGACACATTCTGGCACGCAGACTGATCTGTAGAACCATAAACCTGACTGGCTACAACCTCCATATTGCCACCATCGTAAAGATATCTATACAACGCTTCCGCTTTTTCCTGTACACCTTTTTCATAAAATGATGCCCAATCATTCTGTGTAGGCTCTTGTATTCTTGCCATAACATTTCTCCCTATATCCAGTATATTAAATTAGCGCATTTCTTTTATAGCGGAGCTGACTTAATCCACTCACCAAATGCCTTAAATATTCCATCAATTCCAGCTGACGTGTATCCTTTACCTATCAACAACACCTTCATTCTTTTCTTCAAATCTGCTGTAAATGCCTTTTTCAACTTATATGTTATGTCAGGCATGCATGTAAGTCTGCAACCATAGCAATCAATCCACACCCTGTAAAAATCATCCAACAACTTCTGCTTGCTAGCATACTTTGACTTACTTAAGTAATAAGTATTAAAACCTTTGTTATCAAACCATCCATTTGCCATAACCTTAGTCTCCTTCTTTATTAATATTCTTTAAATCAAAAAAGCTGCCCCTTGACGAGACAGCTACCAACCTTAATTCCTCACGCAAATAACCCCTATGGCAGCATTAGCACTGCCATAAAGGTATCACGCGAGAAATCAAGAAAAGGGCATTAAGTATGTAGTCCACACTTAACACCCTCTATGTATCATAAAGAGAGAACATAATCCACGATAAATTACGCACTTGTAAATCACACAAAGCTACTGTATAATAGGATTGTGTGTATCGCAGACTAGTTCTGTATTGTGTGGTACTTGCACTACCATCCTTGCTCGGCACTGCGCCAACAGTGTCGAGTGGTACACCGCTCTAGTTCTTGATTTTCTCACTATCAAGTGTAGCATATCCATACTATTATTTCAAGTATTCAGTTGTAGAAATGTTACCTATTTCATCATTCACTTGGGAACATATTCTCCTATCTCCTAATATTATGTAGTAGTAGTTTTTACAGTCCCTCTCCAAGGACTAATCCTAGAACATTTACGTCTCTTCCTCTTAAATGTATCACATAAATCTACGCAATATTGCTTCATTTACCCCCACTTCTTCAAAATCTGAAATAAAAATTCTCCTCCGGACTACTAATATACCGTTCAGCCTCTCTGTCTTCTGTCGGATACTTTCGATTATACTCTTTGTAAATATCTCTCACTTTTTTAGCCTCCCCTATTACTTTAATGCAGTCATTCTTTATCAAAAATGCATAACTACTGTCATAATAAAACTCTCTATTATCGACATTAGGAGTGAAATCAAAATATACAACTAAAGCATCCATTCCAGGACAAACTTTTATCCATTGAAGAACATCGAACATCACCATAAAAAAATCCGGCCATCTTGGTGTCCAGTCGTTCATATCCGGATGTTTATTAGTACACGGCCCACGAAGACAGTAAGTTTCGAACTCACTCACCTGACAATTTCCCGCACACGCACCTCTTATACAAATCATAGGATACTTCTGACACCCCTGAAAAAACACCTTCCCATCAAACTCTATCGTTATACGTTCGTAAAACTCAAGCTCTTCATAAGGAATAAATACCGGTTCTTCGCTCGAATAATATATTTCACGTAGATCGTCCATATATCGAAGAACATCTAATTTATCCGGCACACGTCGTGCTTCCGAGAAGAAATCAAACTTTTCTTTAATATTCATTAACAGAATCTCTTCACTTTTATTAATTGTCCAATATTGATAACTCTTACAATCATTCTCAAGGTCATCAACCACATAAATGTCAAACAACAACTCTAATAATGTCACTTTAGATCCCTCCTTAAGTTGAAACCAAACAATTTTTAGCCAGCCATTCTTGAAACATCGTAATTTTATACATATCAACAGGAATCATTCTATCCGGATTATTATTACTGCACCAAACATCATAAATACCTTCTATCTCCTTTTCAGATATTAGCAATTTACTTCCTTTACTTTGAGCAACCGATGCTACCAGTTCCATCACCATTACATCAGTATCTGCAAAACAATCCATTGCTTCGCCTACACGATGACCCGGATTCTCATCATAAAACTCCTCATAATTTCCACTTAGGCAATGCACAATATTACTCAACACATACTGTGCAGGCATATACCGCAAAAGAATCTCCTTCAATTCCTCCAACACTGTATTTACGTCTTGTTCATAATATAATTCTCTTGAACGCATGCAATATACCTTTCGACTATACACATTTAGCTCGCGCAACTTCAAAATTGCACACATCAATACAAAATCACTCATAAATTTATCGCTAAACACCCCTATAAACTCTTGTACTGATATGATAGTATCTGCATAATTATCATATGGTCTGTATTTGTATATAAGGGCTTTTCGCGTTTCCAAAATCATATGATTCTCTTTTGATGAATCAAATGATTTGACATGGTATTCTTTATTGAATTTATCAAAACAATCCTTGTTCATTGATACATCCAAATCATAATCCGCATAATTAGAATCGCTATACCACGCATTAAGTTCCCTACAATATCGCTCCAATACATTAACTGCCTTCTCTATTGCGTAATTCATTAACCTCTTCCTCTCAACATTCCCTTTATTAATACACAATCTCACATCTATCGGATTCATATGCTTCCCCCAACACTTCACAAAACATCTTCACCCCGTAATACTTGTCAAAAATCTCTATGTTGTCAGAACTAACCTTAAATCCATAAATTACGTACTTTAAATCATTTACGCTACATACTCTATAAGCAACGTCCACAACCAGCACATAGCTTTCACAGTCACTACTCCTCATTTCATCCAAAGCCCATAAATAATCTATAAAACCTCTGATTTTCCATGGCACCTCGTCTCCCACCCAATATGTACCATCTTTATTCTTTCTAACAATCATCATAACTATATCGTCATGATAACCACCATGAGGTTCCTCAGTCAGATGGTTTACAATGCTAAAATCACCTTCTATCCGATCGTATTTTTCGAAACCAATCAGTCTAATAAATTCAGCAATATTCATAACTTGAGTATGCTTGTAAAAGTAAGCCGTATCATATACGTACTTTGTTTCATACTTCATCCAGTCAATCACAGCCGAAACTTCTCTTTTCCAATCGAACGATACATCATTAACCATCTGTTCTTCCTTAGTGTAGTATTGATTATCTTCACCTTTATACAATGTCCTACCAACGCTATCCATAACTTTTACGTAATGTTCCTTGTCAATATGCTCTGACATATGAACTTCTATCCTTTTCCCATCGAAGGGATAATTCAATAGTAGCACATCTTGCTCGCCAAATATACCAAGCGTACAGAATTCATCCAAAGCATCCATGTTTATTGCAATCAATATATCAAACGGTAAGTTACCTAAATATTCCCACACCTTTTTAGGAATCTGATAATATTCTTTGTATGATGAAAAATATCCAACATACGCCCCTTCTCTTGAAGCAGCAATTGCAACCAATCCAAACTTGACATAATCACCCATATCAAATATACAACGACGCCTTCCTTGATAGATCACTGAATACCAATCATTCTCAACAAATGTTATATCGAAAACGTCCTTGAGGAAACTCTGGCTATACTCATCTCTAAACGGAGGACATGTCTCATTCTTCTTTATCCATTTATCTACTATCAAAGAAAAACAGTCCTCATTATATTTATACAAACGCTCTTTCGAACGCACTATATCAAAATATTCGTCAAAAGTTCTCAACTGTACTTTTATCATAACAACCTACCCCACAATCACCGTGCAATTCCAATCCAACCAACTCTGAAAAGCCTTCAGCTTATCCGCATCATAGCAATCCATCCATTTTACGTTATTGTTAAACTTCCACTCATCCATGATGCCTGCTATCTGCCTATCAGATATAATTAACTCACATTTCTTTTTCTGAGCGATTACGTGCATCGCATCCAACACAAGTAAATCTGTGTCTGCAAAGCAATCTATATCGCTTCCAACCCACTCTTCGTAATCATCCGGATAAATTTCTACCAAACTATACAATAGATTGCCAAATGTATATTCTGCTGGCATATATCTTTCAAGCATCGCCTTAACATTGTCCAGCACTCTGTTCATATCATCCTCGTAACATATATCTCTCGGACAGTCATCATATATCTTATCCCCATAGACATTAAGATATCTCAGCTCCACAATTCCTCGAAGTATTGCAAAATCACTCATAAAAGCATCACTAAATACGCCTGTTTCTTCCTGAATCATTGCCACTATATCTGCATATGACTGACAGTCTGAATTCATTTCTTCATTAAACGACTTACGAGTACACATTAATATCTGTCGTTCACTCATCTTACGCACTTCGTTACTCCATCGCTCTTTGTCTGCATTCTTTATGCAGTCTTTTGCAAATTGCATGTCGCAACATTTAAGAATCACATCAACTGAACCCATTATTTCTCCCGCAAGCACACTGTAAACATTAGGCAAATATTTTCTCAAGCTCTTAACATACTCTTTTCTATACATCAGGGTATCCTTCTCTAACATTTTCCTAATATCATATGCTACGACAGTAACCCGCTCCTGCTCGTACTGAGCTACTTCCTTACCCAGACCTTCACACAATAATTGAGCCATCTCTTTCATATTCTTGCCATCATCACTACATTCTGCCATACTTCTTATAGAATTCTTTATGATATTATAGATTTCGTCTGCTTCATAACCCTTGTGCGTGCATTTATAGCCTTTGTCCACCAATGTTAATGCTTCCTCAAACATACGATTCGCACACAACCCGCAAACCGGATAGCACACTTCTCCCTGTGGTATAGAGTCTCTTCCCATCTCTAACACCTGTGAATAAAATTTCTTATTAACCTCTTTTTTATCCCTTATTGGCATAAGCAATTCCTCCCAAACATTATTAATATTTTTGCTTAGCTGCATTGTACAAAAAAGGTAAAACGAAGCACAAGGTCCTTTTAAAACAAATTTAGGCTCTGGAACGACCAATTTTAGCCTTGCCTTTCCTAATTGAAACACAGGGACCATTCATAATATACAGACCTAAATTTGTATGTAAAATTTTATCCCCTGTAATTTTCTGTATCTTTGTCTTTACTTCATCTCGATTATCCCACATAAACTCACGCAATATTGCTAACTTTTCTATCCCCCGTTGGAAACGTGCTCCGCTAGCACACCATGCCAAAAAACCGCCGGCATCACACCGACGGCTTTATCCTTATAACCCTTATTAAATACATAAACTCTATCCTTAGTCATCGAAGACACTTTCAAACATAAATTAGGACCACCAACTCAACTGGTCGCCCCGCTCACTCTTTGTTTCCTCGTATTTTATATCTTATCGCTCATATTTTCCTATTGATAACTTTTTTGATATATGCTATTATGCATATAGGTGATACCATAACGGTAGCGGTTCAGTCTCAGCTTCTTAAACTCTCCTTACTGGTTTGTTTAATAAGGAGGATGCGACTATGGTAGATTATTCTGAATTATTTCAATTTGTGATAATGCTCTGTGCAGTAATCACTTTAGTAACTCGTAATAACAAGCCAAAAAAATAACCGCCCCAGTCTCGCAAACTCTAGGCGGATATTTTCCAACTAATTAGAGGCTGAACCGTCTATCGGTATCACCTTTTACATTTTCATTATATCAAATCTTTACCTTTTGTCAAGCGTCTTGCAACATTCCCTCTGTAGCTCAATATTCCCCACAAAATACATTCTCTGCAAAATCGCACTTTTCTCACCCAAACATCCCCGTAGACAGATACCTGTCCCCTGAGTCCGTAAGAAGAACCACGATGTTCTTCCCCCTATTCTCTTCTCTTTGGGCAAGCTTCACCGCTGCCTTCAAGGTCGCTCCTGACGAAATACCAACGATAACACCTTCACTAAGTGCGAATCTCTTTCCCTCAGCAAAAGCTTCCTCGTCCTCAATAGTGATTATCTCATCATAGATTGATGTATTCAACACCTTTGGCACGAAGTTAGCACCGATACCCTGTATACCATGCGCCCCGGCTCTGCCCTCTGACAATACCGGACTCTTTGCCGGTTCTACTGCAACCACCTTAATCTCAGGGTTCTTTGACTTCAAGAACTCACCAACACCTGTGATGGTACCTCCGGTACCCACACCTGCCACGAATATATCAACTTTACCATCGGTCTGCTCCCAGATTTCAGGACCTGTGGTCTCTCTGTGTGCCTTTGCATTAGCCGGATTGTCGAACTGGCCTAATATAATAGAATTCGGAATCTCCTTGTTAAGTTGCTCCGCCTTCTCTATAGCACCCGCCATGCCCTTCTCACCATCTGTAAGTACAAGTTCAGCACCATAGGCCTTCAAAAGATTTCTTCGCTCTACGCTCATAGTTTCAGGAAGTGTAAGAATTGTCTTATATCCCTTTGCTGCTGAAACCAGTGCAAGACCGATTCCTGTATTGCCGGAAGTCGGCTCAATAATAGTTGCACCCGGCTTAAGCAATCCTTTTTCCTCTGCGTCCTCTATCATATAAAGTGCCACTCTGTCTTTGGCAGAGCCGGCAGGATTCATTCCCTCAAGCTTTGCAAGCAAAGTTACATTCTCCACACCGGCCGAAGCCGCATAGGAACTAATCTTCATAAGTGGCGTATTGCCTATAAGTTCCAAAGCATTTTCCTTAATATCCATAACATCCTTTGAGGTATCACAAGAACATCCCGATACCTCGCCCCTTTCTAATCATCAGTGCTTCGCACCTTATTATACAGGCACACCGCACCCGACCTTACAATATCAGCTCAATCGCAAGCACTAACGCGCCCAGCACAATTCGATACCATCCAAACACCTTGAAATCATGCTTCTTGATGTATCCCATAAAGAACTTAATAACAACCACTGACACCACAAATGCCGTGATTGTTCCCACTGCAAGTATAGCAATCTCCATTCCCGACATAGCCACACCTTCAAGTGCGAACTTCACAATCTTAAGAAGGGATGCACCTGCCATTACAGGCACTGCAAGGAAAAATGTAAACTCAGCCGCAGTGGCTCTCGAAACTCCGATAAGAAGCGCACCGATAATAGTTGCGCCTGAACGGCTGGTTCCCGGGAATATTGCAGCAATAAGCTGGAACAATCCGATAATAATAACCGTCTTATAACTCATTTCTGCGATGCTGTTAATAGTCGGTTTCTTCTTGCTGTTCATAGTCTCTATTATAATAAATGCAATACCTACCACTATAAGTGCTATTGAAACTACCACTGAGTTGTAGAAAAGTTCATCAATCTTGTCATCAAAAAGAAGTCCTACAATGGCTGCCGGTACGCAAGCTACAATAATCTTAACCCACATATCAAATGCGCCCTTTTTCCATGCGAGAACCTTCTTATCCTCGCCCTTTTTCTTACGCATTTTAAAAGGCCACAACTTATCCCAGAAAAGGATAATAACTGCAATAATGGCACCAAACTGAATTACAACCTGAAACATATCATAAAATTCATCCGATACATCAAGCTGTACAAATCTGTCAATAAGTATCATATGTCCTGTACTACTTACAGGAAGCCACTCGGTAATACCTTCTACAATACCGAAAAGTATTGCCTTCAAAATCTCAAAAAATGTTTCCATAACCTTACTCCTTATCATAGTCCTCTAAAAAATTATGCCTCACACCGTTTGTCTTATACTCAATAAATGTATCAAGACTTACATTGTGCAAGCTGTTAAATATATTACTTTCCACCATAGGATTAGTTTCCTTTAGCTTACTGATAATCATCTTGGTTTCCATGCGCTTGGAATTGCTCTCATAATCATCCTTTATCTCCAGATTTTCTGTAAATCTGCATGCACACTGAATAAACTCCAAACCATTATAATCACGCCACGCTTTTATGGCATCCTCGTGAACTTCATATAGCGGACGGATAAGCTCCATCCCTTCAAAATTGGTACTGTGAAGCTTTGGCATCATACCCTGAATCTGCGCCCCGTAAAGCATTCCCATAAGGGTTGTCTCTATAACATCGCTAAAATGATGCCCCAGCGCAATTTTATTACATCCCATTTCTTTTGCCTTAGCATAAAGATTTCCCCTACGCATTCTTGCACATAAATAGCACGGAGACTTTTCCGTCACATTGGCAATATCAAATATCTGTGTCTCAAATATTTCTATGGGAATTTCCAGAAGTCCTGCATTATGTTCTATCTTCTTCCGGTTTCGCTCATTATATCCCGGGTCCATCACAAGAAACTTAAGACCAAAAGGATAATCACTAAACCTGTGAAGCATCTGCATGAGCTTGGCAAGTAACATAGAATCCTTACCTCCGGATATGCACACACACACATTGTCCCCTTCTTTAATCAGCTCATAATTCTTCACTGCATGCACAAAGGGCGACCAGATGTCCTTGCGGAACTTCTTCATAATACTCCGCTCAACATTTTTATTAAAATCTTCCATTACACTTCCTCATCTCTTACAATAACTTCTCCAGTGTTTGGATTCACGCTGATGCCATTTACCTCTAAGTGCTCGTCAATCTGAATAACAAGACACTGTCTACCTTCAATAACCATAGTTTCCACAAGATCTGTCCTGTCCGGATTGACCTTCACAACCACGTCCGGTGTCTTAACTTCGAATTTTCTTGTCTCAGTTATATTAGTAGCCAGCAGCTTGCAATCCTTACCCGCTGCCATCTCAAAATGTTCCTCGAAGTTCTCCAACTTCTCTTCCTTAACACCGCTCTTAGAAAGCAACTCCTTAACCTCTGTCTTATCAAGTGCCACCGGCTCAGGGCTGGACTTGCGCTCCTCTATAAGTTCATTCAGATTCTCGTGAATATTCTTAATAGTCTCATAGTCGCATTCCTCTCCAAGAGTCTCCACCACAAGGTTCTGGAATGTTTCCTTCTGGTTGCCTGCCGGAAGCGGAATCTCACAGCTAAGCACATAACTTAAGAAACCCTGCTGAAAATCATCGGAATCCTTTGTGTAATACCATACTCTGTCTCCATCCTCGCTTCTATCTGTAAATGCCGGGAACAAGAAACCAATCTCTGGAACATCTACCATATGGAATTGCTTCTGGTCGTGAAATGCATTTTCTGCCTCATCATAACCAAGCCCCGCCTTAGACAACTTCACATGACAGATGCTACAAAGAAGATAACTAAATACTTCCTCCGAACCATCCTCAACTTCCAAATTGTCAGCAGTCTTAAGAGGCACATCATACACCTGATTAATAAGTAATATCAGATAATTTCCCACATAATTATATGACGCAATTACCTTATCATAAAACTCATCAAGCAATGTCTCATCCTTAAGTTCGCTGTCTCTTAACTTATACAAAAATGTTCTTGCACCATCCTCCGCATACGAATCCATCGTAAACTGCATATCAATTAAGTTCTTACCTACAGTTCCACCAAGAGTCTTCTTAAATATATCAAAGTACTTATGCTTCTCCTCCTGTGGAAGATTAAGAAATGTTTCCTCTATCTTGGTAACTTTTTTCTTCTCACCATCAACATAGCATCCCCGAAGCTTAAGAATCCCGCAATATTCCAGTGTATACTG
>JAFQIQ010000245.1 GCA_017397445.1 Lachnospira sp. | reverse complement strand
GGGCTTCTTTTGTTTGTGCGTGGCTTTAACTGATTTTTTTAGACGTTTATATATCTGATGTGTGGTGACATTAATGAGGTTAGTAAAGAATGCAATTTTTCGACATTTTTTATCAAAAAAGGGTTGGAATTTTCAATACTTTGGTTTATAATAGACTAAATTATATTTAGAGTAGGCGTATTGCGTCTATTTGATAGTGAAAGATGATAATTAATATAATAATATTTAAGAAAGGGTGTTGCTATGAGTTCAGGGATTTTTGGTTATGTTAATGTTCTTAAATCTGCTGCAGATGCAAGCTGGTTGAGAGAGGAAGTATTGACTAACAACATTGCTAACGTTGATACTCCGGGTTACAAGAGACAGGATGTGGAATTTGCAACATACCTTAGGGCAGCTATAAGTTCATCCGGGGATGTGGGTTCTACCCTTACACAGAGGATTAGAGATGTGGATTTGTCCAAGGTTCGTACAAGGACGTACAGAGATAATACATATTTGTCATATAGACTGGATGGTAATAATGTTGATTTGGCAACAGAGAATGTTGAACTTGCTGCAGAGCAGATTAATTATAATGCTTTGATTGACAGTATGAATAACGAATTTACCAGAATGAAAGCGGTTATGAAGTAATACCTTGTATCTGACTGACAGAACAGGGATTTGAGTATAGGAGGAAATTGTATGTCGATGTTTACAGCATTTAACATTAGTGCATCCGGAATGACAGCACAGCAGCTTAGAACTGATGTTATTTCACAGAATATTGCTAATGTTAATACAACGAGAACTTCAGACGGTACACCGTATGTGAGAAAATCAGTTGTGTTTACCGAGAAGACACTTACACAGGCAACGGTTATTCAGGGACCTAATTCTACAGGCTCATCTTTTGCAAGTGTGCTTAGAAGTGTAAGAGGTGGCAGATTGGGTGATGGCGTTAAGGTTACAAGGGTTTATGAAGATAACTCAACGGATATGAATATGGTTTATGACCCATCCCATCCGGACGCAGACGAGAACGGATATGTTACATACCCTAATGTTAATGTGGTGCAGGAGATGACTGACTTGATTGATGCATCGCGCTCATATGAAGCTAATATTTCAGCATTTAATGCAAGCAAGACCATGGCTAACAAAGGCTTGACCATAGGACAGGCTTAATTAAAACAGGGTGTGTTATAATGATTGCACATTGGGAAAAGAGGTAGATATATGGATTTGACATCAGCAATTGGTTCATTGGGAACGGATTATATTACTAAAATTTCAGAGGCTATGAATACTAATGCCACACTGAATGTTAATGATGGTGAAAAGGGTACATTTGATTCAATATTCAATGCGGTGTCAGGACTTGTTGAAAGTACTAATTCATACATTCAACAGGCTGAGAAGGCAGAGATTGATTTTGCGCTTGGAAAGATGAATAATACCCATGAGTTGGGAGTTTACCAGCAGCAGGCTAATATTGCTTTGCAGTTTACTGTTGCGGTAAGAGATAAGGCATTGGAAGCTTATAAAGAGATTATGAATATGCAAATTTAATTGATTGGAGTACATATATATGGCTGAACGATTAAAGCAGTTACTTGATCGTGTGGTGGAGGTTTGGAAGAATTGGACCGCGAAGCAGAGAGCTATGTTTGTAAGTGTTGTTGCCGGCGTTCTTGTTGCGGTAGCGATTCTTGGATATGCTCTTTCAAGACCGAATTATGAAGTGCTTGCCACATGCGATGATTATACTGAGATAAACAGCATAACGGATATACTTACTGACGAGGGAATTGCGTCGGTGGTGGATGATGACAGGATGGTTGTTAAGGTTAAGAAGAAGGATCTTACAACAGCGAAGATGGCTATAGCAGAAGGGGATTTTAAGTCTGACGGTTACTCTCTTGAGGATGCCTTGAACAGTAGTTTTACTACAACAGAATCTGATAGGAACAGAAGATATGAGTTGTATCTTGAAACTAAGTTTAAGAAAGACCTTGAGTCTATGGATGGCGTCAAGAAAGCTACTGTTACAGTTTCTTTGACTGAGGATAATAATTCTTTCTACGCTACAACTGATGAGACTTCTGTATCGGTTATGTTAACTACTAATAAGGTGTTTGATGATGAAGCAGCAGAAAGCATGGCGGTTTTCCTTGCAACAGCTGTTGGTAATGATACAACTAATAATATTGACATCATTACAACTGATGGTGCTACATTGTTCTCGGGAAGAGCTAATTCTTCCGGTGGTTCGGGTATCAGCAGTACAGGTAAGATGAAGTATAAGAATCAGATTGAGTCCACAACTGTTAGTGCACTTAGTAAGGGTATTCTTGCTACAGGCTTTTACGATGAGATTCATGCTAATTTGAACTATAATCTTGACTGGGATGTAGTTAATCAGGTTGCTACCGAGTATACAACACAAGGTGGAGAGCAGGCTATCTTTGGTGAATCTTACGAAGAGGTGTCTGAAAGTACTGATGGTTCGGGTGGAACACCGGGAACATCTTCTAATGATGATGATACTACATATGATATTACAGACGGATACGGTGGACATTCCACTATTGAGATAAAGGAATATAAGTATCTTCCTAATTCGCTTGTTACAACAACGATTAAGGAGCCGGGACAGATTATTTTTGATGACTCGACTTTAGCTGTAACTCTTATTGATAAGATGATTTACAGAGAGGAAGAGTGCGAGAAGTTGGGCTACCTTGAGGAGATGACTTGGGATGAATTCAGAAGTCAGAATTCTGAGGACACCATACTGGAGGTTGACGACCAGTGGATTGAGATTCTTTCTAAGGCTACAGGTGTTGACCCGGAGAATATTGCAGTTATGGCTGTAAGAAGAAATTATTTCGAAGCTAAGGAGACTACAAGTATATTCTCTAATCCTACTATGTGGTTTCAGCTTGGACTTGCAGCGATTATTCTGTTACTTCTTCTCTTTGTTGTTCTTAGAAGTGCAAGACCTCTTACGGTTGAGGAAAAGGAGCCGGAGCTTTCTATCGAAGAGATGCTTTCTTCTACAAGAGAGAATCAGCCTACGGTTGAGGATATCGATATGAACGATAAGTCTGAGACAAGAAAGGCTATTGAGAAGTTTGTGGAAGAGAATCCGGAAGCAGTTGCATTGTTGCTTCGTAACTGGTTGAACGAAGGTTGGAGTTAAACATAAGATAAGCAGATTTAATTGATTGGAGTTGATTATATATGGCAAGAGGACAGGTATCAGTTGACAGAGATATGGATGGCATCGAGAAAGCGGCGACTCTGTTAATTACGTTAGGACCGGAAAAGTCTGCGCTGATATTTAAGCATTTGAAAGAAGAAGAAATTGAGCAGCTCACCCTTGAGATTGCCAATACAAGCAGTGTTTCTCCGCAGACTAAGGAGAAGGTTCTTAATGAGTTTTATGAAGTGTGTCTGGCTCAGCAATATATTGCAGAGGGTGGTATCGGGTACGCTAAGGAATTGCTTGAAAAGGCACTTGGTTCAGAGAAGGCTAAGGATGTTATCGGAAGACTTACAGCCAGCCTTCAGGTTAGACCGTTTGAGTTTATTAGAAAGACGGATCCAAGCCAGTTGCTTAACTTTATACAGGATGAACATCCGCAGACAATTGCGTTGATATTGTCATATTTGCCACCGGCACAGTCTTCTATGGTAGTGTCGTCACTGCCTCCGGAGAAGCAGGCTGATGTTGCAAAGAGAATTGCACAGATGGACAGAACGTCGCCGGATGTTATTAAGCAGGTTGAGAAGGTTCTCGAACGTAAGTTGTCTACACTTGTTAATCAGGATTACACAATCGTTGGTGGTGTGGATGCTGTTGTTGAAATCCTTAACTCAGTTGATAGAGGTACAGAGAAGCATATTATGGAGACTTTGGAGGTCGAGGATCCGGAGTTGGCAGACGAGATCAGAAAGAAGATGTTCGTATTCGAGGATATTCTTTCTCTCGACGACAGAGCTATTCAGCGTGTGCTTCGTGATGTTGATAACAGTACACTTGCACTTGCACTCAAGGGTGCTACGGAAGAGGTTCAGAATGTTATTCTTAATAACCTTTCAAAGCGTCTTGCTGCTATGATAAAGGAAGATATGGAATACATGGGTCCTGTTCGTATGAAGGATGTTGAGGAAGCACAGCAGAAGATTGTTAATATAATCAGAAAGCTTGAAGACTCTGCCGAAATCGTTATCGCAAGAGGCGGAGGTGACGAGATAGTTGTCTAGTTCATTGAGAAATAATTTACTTAAGATGAGCTCCACTGTAAGCATAGAGGAGCGTGTTATAGATTATAATGAAATAATTAAAGCTAAGATACAGACGATTCTGGATACACAGGATAGTGCAGCAGCTAATCCTAATAATTTTGTAAGCGGTTTGAATGTTGATGTGGTTGAGGAACTTCTGACGGACTCGGATGATGCGGAGGCTAATGCTCAGAACAGAGCTATGGCTGTCGCACAGGCCAATATTGATTCTCAGATGGCTCAGGCTAAGAATATGCAGGATGCTGCTGAAAAGATGCTTGCAGATGCTAAGAAGAAGTCAGATGCTATTGAGTCTGATGCAAGAACTCAGTCCATGATGATTTTGAATAATGCCAGAGAGCAGGGATATCAGGAAGGTATTAAGCAGGCTGAGGAAGAAATTGCACAGCATAAGGCACAGCTTGATGCTGAGTATAACAGAAGCAAACAGGCTGTTGTAGCTGAATATGAACAGCTTAAAAGTACTATGGAAGCAGATCTTGTAGAGGTGCTGACAGAAGTATTCAGAAAGGTCACATTGACTATGGCGGAGGACAATCAGGACATTTTAATGCACCTGATTAACGGCGTACTTAAAAATGCTGAGAAGAGTCGCGAGATTATTATAAAGGCCTCACCTGAGGATTATAAGTTCCTTGTTAATAATCAGGGTAAGCTGTATGTTGCTATGAATAAGGATGTTACTTTGGATATTGTGGAAGATGCAGGCCTTGTTCATAATGAATGTTTTATAGAGACTGACGGTGGTGTTTTTAACTGCAGTCTGGATATTGAACTTAACAATCTTATTAAAAAGATTAAGTTGTTGAGTTGTGTATAAGAATTTTACGAAACTTAAATGGGAGGATTAGTTGTGGCAGCATTGAATAAAGCGAAATACGAACAATTGGCACAGGAATCTTTCTATGATAAGTTAGGTAAAGTATCAAAGATTGTCGGACTTACTATTGAGTCCATAGGCCCGGATGCAAAGCTTAATGATTTGTGCAAGATATATTCTGCTGACAAATCTCAGGTTTTGTTTGCGGAAGTGGTTGGATTTAGAGATTCAAGAGTGTTGCTGATGCCTTTTGAGGATGTTGGTGGTATAGGTCCGGGATGCGTTGTTGAGAATACGGAGAAGCCGCTTGGTGTTAAGGTTGGACCTCAGATTCTTGGTAAGACTTTAGATGGTTTGGGGAATCCGGTTAATGGTGAGAAATTGGATATTGCGCTTGAATATCCTGTTGAAGCAGCGCCGCCGGACCCTATGGACAGAGTTATCATTAATCAGATACTTCCATTGGGAGTTAAAGCTGTTGATGGACTTTTGACTATTGGTAAGGGACAGCGTATAGGTATATTTGCAGGTAGTGGTGTTGGTAAGAGTACCCTTATGGGTATGTTTGCAAGAAACACTAAGGCTGATATTAATGTTATCGCTCTTATTGGTGAGCGTGGACGAGAGGTTAGAGAGTTTATAGAAAGAGACCTTGGCGAAGAAGGTATGAAGCGAAGCGTGGTTGTGGTTGCCACTTCGGACAAGCCGGCCCTTATTCGTAATAAAGCGGCTAAGACGGCTACAGCTATTGCAGAGTACTTTAGGGATCAGGGGAAGGATGTTCTTTTGATGATGGACTCCCTGACACGTTTTTCTATGGCCCAAAGGGAGATAGGACTTGCTTCCGGCGAACCACCGGTTACAAGAGGCTATCCGCCAAGTGTGTACAGTGAGATGCCAAAGCTTTTAGAGCGTGCCGGTATGGCGGACAGAGGTTCAATCACGGGATTGTACACGGTGTTAGTTGATGGTGATGATTTCAATGAGCCGATTACTGATACAGCAAGAAGTATTCTTGATGGACATATTATGTTGTCAAGAAAGTTGGGACATAAGAATCATTATCCGGCAATTGATGTGTTGCAAAGCATTTCCCGTTGTATGAGCCAGATTGCAGATAAGGAGCATAAGAAGATGGCGGGACGTTTGAAGAATGTGCTTGCCACATACAACGAGGCTGAGGATTTGATTAATATAGGTGCCTATAAGAAAGGTAGCAATAAGAATATTGATTATGCAATATCAAAGATTGATGCTGTTAATGAGTTCCTTAGGCAGGGCACTGATGAGAAGTTTAATCTGGAAGAAGAGATTTCTATGCTTTCGGGATTGTTCAGTGATTATGAGACAGAGTGATGTTTTGTGTGACTGATTGAGTTTTAGAGAGGTGTGTTATGGCAAAGTTTATCTTTAAGATGCAAAATGTTCTTAACATTAAGTTGCGTCTTGAAACACAGGCTAAAACTGAATTTGCTGAAGCCAGTGCAAGGCTGGCAACAGAGGAACAGAAACTGAGAGAACTGCTTTCAAGAAAAAGGTTTTATGAGATGGAAGTGGTGGCTATGTCGGAAAAAGGTGCATTGAACGTCACACAGCTAAAGATACATAATGGCTCTATTAAAGCTATGCAGGATTTGATTGAGCAACAGACTGTCGTGCTTCGTATTGCGGAGCGAAATATGGACAGAGCAAGAGAAAAACTTAATGAAGCCATGCAGGAGCGCAAGGTTTACGAAAAACTTCGGGAAAAAGCTTTTGAAGAATTTAAAATGGAAGTTAATGCCGAAGAGAAAAAAGAGATAGATGAGCTGGTGAGCTTTACTTATAACGACAGAGATGAAGAGTAAACAGGCCGGACTTTAATATTGGGCAGAAAGGAAAAGATTATGGCTAAGAAGTCTAAGAATTACAAGTTAGATGACGATAAATATAATGACGAAGAAAAAGGTAATCCTTTTCTCAATGTTGTTATCGTAATAATAGTTGTATTGATATGGCTTGTTATATTTGCTTTGCTTATCAAGATGGATGTGGGCGGTATTGGTAGTATGATAAGGCCATTTCTTAAGAATGTTCCGGTGGTTAATATGATTTTGCCGGAGGCAAGTGAAGAAGAAGTTATGGAAG
>JAFQIQ010000244.1 GCA_017397445.1 Lachnospira sp. | reverse complement strand
TGCTCCTCACTGAAGAAATCATATAGAATCCCCTTAAAAGCAATATCAATCTCACCAATACCGCCCACATAATCATTGCTGTCGTAATTATCGTTAATGGCAATGAAACGCACACCCATAAAAGGAAATATCTGCTCGATATATTTTCACTCTTTTATATCCTAATTAATGACACAATGAATCAATACTCCTTTTATCCATTTGCTTAAATGTATTTGCATAAATAATCTTAAACTCATTATTATCTTTCTGCAACTTTACAGAAAGATAATAGACATTCGTCTTTTTCCCTAATGCTATTGCACCTTCGATAACTATAGCATTTGCCTCTAGTAACGCTGTATATGTTTCTTCATTTATGTACAAACCAATGCCCAAAACAATTTCATTGTTCATGCTAACCTTTGTAAAACTAGGTGAAACACTTTGAATGCCATTCACTTTATGTCTTAACCCTTTATCCGTTCTAAATGCATAACATTTTGCCCAAAATTTTTGATATGGCTCATCCTGATTATTAAAAAAACAAAATTCTACTTCTATTCTTTGGTCGTAATTATTGAAATTTAAATAAGCATAACTCATTTCCTCCAATTCAGAATAAACATCATTACTTTCATAATTTTTCTTTAAATATGCATTACACCCATTTAATACCAAAGCGTTTTCTCTAACTTCATTTGTAGGAAAATGCACATCAAATAATTTAATATCAGCGTCAAACATAAATTACCTCCCTTGCATACCAGCAATTATAACTACATTTCTATTCTACTACGCCCTATCTCCTCTTGTTAATTATATCACATTTTATCAAAAAATGTTTAAAAAATTCCATCTTATTTAGATTTGAAACCTCATTGCCTAAAACATAACTTTATGATATAATACTATACAATTCCTAAAGGAGAACTACATATATGAAAATTCAAACGTTTATGGACTTTTGCTCTGGTATTGGTGGTGGAAGATTAGGACTTGAATGTGCTGGGCTGCGTTGTGTTGGATATTCTGATACAGCTCGCTTAGCACCTGTTACATACAATCTATTGTTTGATACTAACGGCGAAAAGAACTATGGCAATTTAAAACACATTAAATGTGACACACTTCCGGCATTTGATATGTTAATAGCTGGTTTTCCATGTCAATCTTTTTCTGTTATAGGTCGAAAAGAAGGATTCTCAGATGATCGCGGACAAATCATTTTCCACATAGCACGAATATTGAAAGAAACCCAGCCTAGTTGTTTTTTATTGGAAAATGTCAAAGGCTTGGTAACTCATGACAAAGGACGTACATTACAAACCATTTTAAAAGAATTAGATGAATCAGGATATTCTGTAACATATAAGGTACTAACGAGCTTAGACTATGGCGTTCCACAGATGAGACAACGTGTATATTTTGTTGGTTTTAACAAAAACATCCGCAAGGATGCCTCTGACTTTGTATGGCCTGATTCCACCCCATCGCCATCCCTTAACGAATATTTAATTGATAACCATGTCGCATCAAAAGAACGTTTAGATATATTACAGCACTATCTCAATAATCCAACAAATGCGGGCCAATATACGATTGATGATTTATTACAAATGGAAGGAAAAATTCTTGATACGCGTATGAATGATTTGAGAATTTACGACGGAAAATGTCCCACACTTCGTGCTCAGCGTGATGGTATTCTATATGTTAAAAACCATACCATTTATCAATTAACCGGCTATGAAGCACTTCTTTTACAGGGATTTCCTAAACAGTACGCAGACAAAGTAAAAAGCGGTGTATCTGATCGACATTTGCTTATGCAGGCTGGTAATGCGATGACTGTTAATGTAATAGAAGCAATTGGCAAAAGTATAATTAATTATTTAACTAGGAGGACCAAATTTATGACAACTTGGATTGAATTTGAAAAAGAATGTACAGAGTATTTGAACAAAAGATTTGGAGCATATGCACGTTTTATTCATCAAGGCGGTGCTAACTCAACGGTACCTGATATTTTAGTTGAAACCAACAATGGAAATTCATTCTATATTGATGCTAAACACTCTCCTGCACAATGTGGACAATTTGTTTTAACCCCAAATGTATCATCTAGATCATTTGAATACAGCGACCAAAATGCCAATGAAATAAACACTCCAGCAGAAAAAATTATGCAACACATGAATCAGCATTTTGATGAATTTAGAGAAGCTGGCACTGCCGGTAAAGCTATAATTATGAAAAATGATTCTTCTATTTTCTCTGATTGGATTATCCAGACATATAAAGAAAAAGGTGCAAAATTTTTCATAACAAATAACCACACGATTCTCCCCATTGAGAGATTACAAGAATATTTTAACGTTACCGCAACATATCGAAAAAAGAAAAGTGGTTCTACTAGTGTAGGAAAAAATCGATTGAAAGATGTTCTTAGCTACATCGAATCCCATGATTACTCAATCACCAGTAACAGGATTGATGGAGATAAACTTTTTGTTACATCAAGTAAAAACCTTCATAATCTCCGCTTCATTTTGGACGACTATAAATACATGTTCTCACAGCGTGGAAGCGAGTATGAGATTAGAAGGCTTTCCAATACAAATAATGCAAATGTTATTTTCTCAATAAAACAAAATGATAATACTCCAGGATTATCTGATGATGATTTTATTAATTCATTGGATTAGTCGCATCCTCACAATATTTAACATATTGTTTTAATGCATGACGATATGTATTCATATAGTATTTGCCTATAGGCAAACTTGTATTAGAGTATTGCTCCATAGATTCATTAACACCCATTCTAGTAAACAACGATAATAAATACTCACATCTATCACTGCGATATTGCTCATCAATATCGCAGTGATTTAATTCTCTCTCTATTCGTTTAAGTCTTGATACACAGTCACTCTGAACTTTTTTGTTTACCCCTTTTTTAGATAACCAATTTCTAAATTCAACTTCATTCATTCGCATTTACCATCTTCATAGTTTTTCCTATTTCCACAGATATATGCTGTAAAACATCTATTACCACAGAGTTGCCAAACTGCTTATATGCTTGATTAGCACTTTGAGAAATTTTATATGAATCAGGATATCCCATTATTCTAGCACATTCTCTAGGATGTAATTTTCGTGGTCTTCCATTCACCATATAACCGCCCGTCTTTGCAAATACTCCGCCACCATATGCTGACAATGTGATTGCAATACCTTTTGTACTGTATATTCGCTCACCTTGCCCACCTTTGTTGACAGTCCCTAATCTTATTGACTTATTACTGTATTGATCATCAACCACTCCGTTATAGTAAGTATCTGGTCTTTCCACATATAGATTTTCTACTAACTTTTCATCCTTTAAAAGAAAATCTTCAACATGCCGTTCTAACTTGAATGGTTTGGGATATGAGAACTCTGATACATTTAAATCATTCCTGAAGCATATCATGTATATACGCTCTCGTTTTTGTGGAACACCATAATCTACAGCATTTAATACCTTTTGATAAAATCTATACCCCAATTCTTCCATAGTTGCTTTAACAACTTCCAACGTTCTTCCTTCATCATGTGTTGCAAAATTCTTAACATTTTCCATAAAAACAATTTTGGGCCTTTTAGCTCTTACGATTCTTGCAACGTCAAAAAACAATGTACCTCTACTATCTTCAAATCCTCTTTGCTTTCCACTTATTGAAAAGGCTTGACAAGGAAAACCTGCACATAAAATATCATGGTCAGGAATTGTGTGTTCATCAACCTGTGTAATGTCCCCCTCTGGTGTATCGCCAAAATTATCAGCATATACTTTCTGCACTGGTTTATCCCACTCGTTTGAGTACACACACTTTGCTCCTAAAGATTCAAGGGAAATCCTAAATCCACCAAGTCCCGCAAATAAATCTATAAAAGTCATACCTTCCAATGTTCTTTCTTTAATCTCAATCATCTGACTTTCTCCTTATATCTACTGAGAATATTGTAGCGCATTGCGCTACAATATTCAACAAAAACACAATGATTCTTACTATTTATTACGCCTTTTCCTGTTATATATTATGGATTAAATCTCTCATTTCACCATGCACAATTTCATGCAAATTCATAAATCATCCCCCACTCAATCAATTTCTTTGCAGTTGCACCGGTTATAACAGATGAAACTCCAGCCAACTGTTCTCTTGTAAAACCTTTCCCTTTCACATAAGCACACATGCTCTCTATAGTTTCTTCCATCGGCAGCTCTGTATATTTCTCGGCCTGACCTATACCATCCAAAAGCTGCAAAAGTTCCGCATTGTTGTCTGAAACAGCAACCGCTGCTTTTTTAATTCTAACCTTCTGACTGCCTATTGTAATTGTACGTCCATTAGTAGCTTCCTTATTCGTAACGATCTCAATTATCGCCGGCATTTGTGTCGTCAATCCAAGCTGATTTACAAATGATATTCCGGTCACATAACCAAATGTTTCTGATTTACTTCTCACATATTTGCGCATAATAACAAGAAACGGATCGAGATAACTTTTACCTAGTAATCCACCCTGTTTGGGTATATAATAAATACCATTATCATACCGTTCCAGAAAACCATTTGCCACAAGTCTCTTTACCGACTGGCGTACTGCATTCTCAGATAATTCTTCTATTTTCAAATCATTTAAAAAAATTGGTTCGTTATATCCATAATTCTCTAATAAGTAAGATTTCAACATAGTCTCACCTCCACATACATAGTACCATTTTTATATCTCAACTGTCAATATTTGTGTCGCACTTATAACTATTATATGCATGGCAAGAAAAAATAATCAAAATAACATACATTTCATCTCTCAAAGCGGCGGTGAAGTGATATTTTTTTACGTTCACCGCCGCTTTGTTCAATTTTGTCTCATATTTTCATTGGACAGTTAGTCCAATCAATGGACGGAGTAGGACTCGAACCTACGATGTTTCTCCGTTACGGTTTTACGGACCGCTGCCTTCGCCGCTAGGCTATCCATCCATATTAGTGGGGCGGCTACGCCACCCCTCGCTTCTCATCCCCCGCATGCACCACGATGATGTCATCCACGTGCACGCCAAATACTGCTGCCAACACTACGAGATTGTCGATGGTTGGCATAGATGTGCCGTGTTGCCACTTGTAGATGGCCTGCGGGGTTGTAAAGCCGAAGATGTCCTGCAGGTCATGCACAGAAAGACCTGCACATTGACGCAGGTGTGTTATATTTTGTCCGGTGGCTATCATGTCGATAACCGGTATTGTTGTAAACATTTTACTTTTCCTCCTGTCCGGCTAAGCTGAACCCGGCGGAAAATTCTTTTGAACGAACTCTGCGTTGGGCGCCGAAACATTTTGCCCTTTTAGCGAATATATCATGCCCTCGCAGAGTCCTTCCCCGGCCTCAGTTAGCCTTAAAATTATATATTGGTTTCATTACATCGATGATGTCTACAGAGTCTCTTACCACATCAATAATGTCCTCAAGGGACTTGTACGCCATTGGTGCCTCGTCCAATGTTGCCTCGTTGACTGAAGTGGTGTAGATGCCCTCCATAGCCTTCTTGTAATCGGCGAGGTTGAGCTGCTCCTTCGCCTTGTGGCGTGACATTATTCGGCCTGCACCGTGAGGTGCTGAGTAGTTCCAATCCGGATTGCCCTTGCCGATGGCAAGAACCGAACCGTCACGCATATTTATTGGGATAAGCACCTTCTCGCCGGCATGGGCGGCGATGGCTCCCTTTCTAAGAATCATCTCGTCGGTATCGATATAATTGTGGATTGTGTGAAATGCGTCACATCCCAAGATAGTGCAGGCGGCACCTGCCTTTACATCTCCATGGGCAGTTCCATTGTCGGTGCCGCCGTTAGGGAGATTATCAACATTTCCAAGTCCTGCTCTCTCCATCAACACCTCCGCAATCTTCTCACGATTTCGTCTTGCGAAATCCTGGCAGATAACTACATCGTGAAGGTAATCCTCCAAGTATGTGCCATACAAGAAGCACAAATCCTCCGGCATATCTGCCTCTTTCTTCTCCTGAGATGCGGCAAGCTTCTTGAGCTCCGCCTGAATCTCAGCACGTCTGCCTGCTGCCTTGTACTCTGCGATTATGGCATCCCTCTGCTTGAAGTACTCCTCCTTACCACAGTGCAAATCAATAGCAAGCTGCTGATAAATCTCCGCCACCTGCTTTCCAAGGTTACGGCTGCCTGTGTGGATTACAAGATACTTTGTACCGTCTGCTGCCTCGTCCACCTCTATGAAATGATTACCGCCGCCCAGCGTACCAAGGCTTCGCTCCAACCACTTAGTCTCTTTCAAGCTTCTGTAGCAACGGAGTGCCTGAAGGTCAAAACGCTCCTTGCGACCATCCCACACATTTTTACCTGATGGAACAAAATGCGCTGCCTCATCCAACTTCGCAAAGTCAATATCCACCTTGCCCAAGTTCACAGTAAGCATTCCGCAACCAATATCCACACCAACTATATTTGGCACTGCTTTATCCACAATTGTCATAGTTGTACCTATGGTGCAACCCTTTCCCGCATGAACATCCGGCATAATTCTTACCTTGCTGTCCCTTGTAAACTCATAGTCACACATCCTCTTAATCTGCTCTATTGCCTCATCCTCAACAACCTTCGCATAGCAGATTGCTGTGTTAACATTTCCCTTAATCTCAAACATTTTTCTCTAAACTCCTTTCCGGCCTATCGCCGCATTCCGGGCGAAGATTTCTACCGCCTCGCCCTACTTAAACCCCATATTAAATCACACAAAAAACCGCCTACCTTATATTCCTCATATAAGATAAGCGGCCTGCATTTCATTAACTCTGTATGCAAATTAACTTTCTATAACCCGTAGGGAGCGTGTATTTATGCCCGCGTCCCGACTCTGCGTTACCTTATATGAATATGAGTATGCCAAAACCAAGCCCTGTTCCGCGCCCAGTGCTTTGAAAGAATCACTATTATAATAATATAGTCTCATTGCGTTCATCATAACTTACTCCTTTCCGGGAACAAAGATTTCATAGCTTCGTTCACATTTTGATAAAATGCTTTTGCATTCTTCACAACAAATATAACACATTATTTTCGATTTGTCATTATACTTGTGGTTTAAATTTCTATATCATCCCCATCACCGCATATATCAGCGTTCCAACCACGCCACTTCCAAGAATAATCGCAATCGCATTTACCTTATACTTTCTAATTATAAACATTGCCACTGCGAATATTCCAAGTTCCACATACTTTATATTGCTTACGACTATGTCGCGAACTCCGGTTCCAAAAAGTCCAAGTAAAAGTATGGACAAACCTGCTGAAGCAATTAGTGCCACCACTGCGGGACGCATGGCTGAAAGCACCTTCTGTACGCCTTTGACTGTCCTGTATTTATAGTAAAAATGTGCCAGAATCAGACATATACAAAAGGACGGAATAACACAACCCACCGAACATAGAATAACTCCCGGTATGCCGCCTACCTGCATTCCCACAAATGTTGCGGCGTTGATTAATATAGGTCCCGGTGTCATTTCCGCTACCGTTACAAGGTCCGAGAATTCTTCCAGCGACATAATTTCATTGATATTTACTATCTGCTCCTGTATCAGTGGTATAGCCGCATATCCGCCCCCCACGCTGAACAGACCTATCTGAACAAATGCTAAGAATAAAACAAAAAGTAACATTTATGCCACCTCCTTTTTCTTCCTGCCATAAGTCACAACCACATCAACGATACCTATTACCAGACACACTCCAACTATGGCCATTGCACTTATATCAAACACAAACGCCGCCAGGAATGCCACTATCATCATAACTATGTATAGCACACGCTTAGTCTTTATAACATTGCCCGCAAGGTTAAGTACCACATCTAATATAACTGCTGCCACTCCGACTCTCATAACCTGTAGCGCCGTGGCAATATACGGGTTCGTTCTAAACTGCTCGTAGAACAGCGAAATTATTGAAATTATAATCATCGGTGGCAATATAGTTCCAAGTACCGCCACTAACGAGCCAATTACACCTGCTATGCGATACCCCACAATAACCGAAGCATTTACGACAAGGGGCCCCGGTGCTGATTGTGTTATTGCCGTTACATCCAGCATCTCATCTTCTTCAATCCACTTCAATTCCTCAACAAACTTCTTTTTCATAAGGGACACAATTACAAAGCCCCCGCCAAATGTACAGGCACTCAGCATAAACATTGACCTGAAAAGTGTCCACAACTTACTGTAATCCTTCTTCAAAACAAAACAACCTCCGCAGATTCATTTTCTCTTTATAAGAAACTTTACCACGGAAGTTGTTATTTGTAAAATGCATTACACATTTTCTGTCTTAATAGTCTTCACCCCAAACACAAAATACACAATATGGAACAACCACACGCAAGCAAGAGCAATTCTTCCCACCGGCACGCGACTCATCATAACGAATCCGATTGACATAAGCACCGTCACCATAATCATTATGCGAATCTTGGTCTTCCATGTCATGCCTTTGCCCTGCACGTAACTTTCAAGATTGTTCTTGTAAAGCTTTGTGTTAATAAACCAATTGTTCAGTTTCTTAGAACTTCTGCCGAAGCAGAATGCCGCAAGCAAAAGGAACGGAAACGCAGGAATCATAGGAACTACCGCGCCGATAGCGCCCAACCCTACACCTATACAACCAAGAACTATATATGCAATCTTCTTAATCTTCATTATTTTTCTCCAATCTTTTCTTCTCTTTCTTTGACTCTATCACGTGGCGCACCGCCAGCACCGGATGATACATAATCATTCTCGGTCCCGAAAAACGCATAACCTTGCGAATCTTATCCCTCATATCAGACTTGTAACAGTGTACCTTGCAGTTCGAGCAAAATGTTTTGGTTTCCATAAAAGGGCATTTATCACTTCTAAGCTTCGCATACTCATTGAGTTCGTTGCACTCTGTGCAAAGTGTCCCTTTTGTCTTATGCTTTTTCTTACAATAAAGGCGAATCATTACAGAAACGACCTTTTTCTCTCGTTCACGCTTACTCTCTACCGACTTTCCCATCAGCTCACCCTTCCTGTCTTTGACAACTCTGTTACCGAATATGTCACATCTGCAATGCGCATGCTTGACTGTCTGTGAGACACAAGCATAACAGTCTTATCCTTTCCTTCTTCCTTTAAAGATTTTAAGATAACCGCCTCATTGAGACTGTCGAGGTTACTTGTAGGCTCATCAAGGAGTACAAAAGGTGCATCATGTAAAAACACTCTGGCAAGACCTATTCTTTGGCGTTCACCGCCCGAAAGAGTATCGCCGAGCTCGCCAACAGCTGTATCATACCCTTGCGGCAGACTCATAATAAAATCATGAACTGATGCCTTTTTACAAGCTGCCATAATCTCCTCGTCTGTTGCATCAAGCTTTGCAATCTTTAAATTGTTCTTTATACTGTCGTGGAACAGATGTGTTTCCTGGGTCATAAAACCTTCCATATCACGTAGGTTGCTTGTATTAATACTAGTAATGTCCGCACCACCAATCTCCACACTGCCTTCCTGTACATTCCAGAATCGCATAAGGAGTTTCAACAATGTAGACTTTCCACTACCACTCTTTCCTACAATACCAACCACCTTGCCCTTAGGAATATCAAGGCTTACATCCGAAAGGATAGTCTCGTCCTTGTAAGCAAATGTAACATTTTTAACAGATGCCCCTGTAAACTCTACTTCGCTTTGGCCTGTAATCTCCTCCACTGCCGGAGCTTCCTCCAATATATCAAGCACTCTGCTTCCTGCGGCAAATGTATTCTGCAATGTACTTCCAAGGCTGGCAAGTGCCACCACCGGCCCAAAGGAGCTCATAAGCGCAATTGTTGGAATAATCACTGCCGTAAAATCAATCACATCATTTTCCATAAGAAGAACTGATGTGAAAAGTATAATCAAATCAAAGATAAGAATTGCCGTATTGGTTATAGCACCGTTGCGTCCTGCAATACGTTTCATTTGCGCCTCATCTTCTGATAGGGAATCCGTCATAACATTCATCTTTGCAAGACGGTTTGCTCCCTGATTGTACTGTATAATCTCCGAAAGCCCTCTAAGGCTATCGAGAACAAAACCACTGAGTTCCCCTGACTTTGAACGGAATCTGATACCAGTATCACCGCTTAACTTTGATGTAAGCATTGGAATAACTGCACCAACCACGATGTAGGCCACAAGTGCTATAAGCCCCAGACCTATATTGTAACTTCCAATAAACACACACATTATCACACTAAATAACGCCGCAATAACTATCGGTGAGATTGTGTGTGCGTAAAACACCTCTAATAACTCAATATCCGATGTAATAACCGATATTAAATCACCCTTATCTTTGCCCTCTAACTTAGCCGGACATAGCTTTCTAAGGGCTCTAAACACTTTATCCCTGATAAGTGCCAAAAGCTTAAATGCTATGAAATGATTGCAGGACTGCTCCGCATATCGAAGAAATCCTCTAGCTACAGCAAAAAACACTACACTTATGAATATGACCGTTAGTGTCAACGGAGTATCGTAATCCAGAAGTTCAAGCACCGCAAAGCCCCCAAACACTGTAATAAATGTGGCACAAAGATGGCCCATAAGCCCCATAAATATTGCCAACAACATATATCCCGTCAGAGGTTTCACAAGACCAATAAGTTTACGCATCACTTCAAATCCACTTCTCCTATGCATCCTGCTCACCTTCCTTTCCATAATTCTCAAGACTTACCTGTGCATTCCAAAGTTTTGCATATGTGCCATCGGTTGAAAGCAACCTCTCATGGGTGCCGCTTTCCACCATATTGCCCTTTTCCATTACGTATATATTGTCTGCCCCTACAACATTAGCAAGTCTGTGGGAAATAAGAATAACTGTCTTCGTCTTTGCCAGTCTCATAATCTCCGTCATAATATCATTTTCACTTTCCACATCAATATTGGATGTGGCCTCGTCAAATATATAGACCTCGCTGTCATGCAAAAGAGCTCTCGCAAGAGCAAGCCTTTGACACTGACCGCCTGAAAGATTGGACGCCTTCTCTGAAAGCAATGTATCTAACCCATTTTCACTCTTTAAGAAGTCTGCAAGATTAACGCTTTCAAGTGCCTCCCACATCTGTTTCTCGCTTGCCTTAGGATTACCCATTAAAAGATTGTCCCGAACCGTACCCTTGAAAAGATAGCTCTGATGACTGATGTATGTAAAATTCTGCATCAGGCTTTCCTCCGTTATATTGCCAAGTTCCTTACCTGCAACAGTAACCAAACCTGTAAATCCCTTATTTCTACCCATAAGGATTCCTGCGATTGTAGATTTTCCGCAACCACTCTCACCAACAATAGAAGTAAAGCTCCCCTTTGGAAATGTTAAGTTTACACCGTGAAGAATCTCTCTGTCTTCCTCATATGAAAAATGTAAATTCCTGCAACTTATACTGTCATCCTCTACTCCCCAATTAATGCTTTCACTGCCACTTTCATCCTCCGGCAAATCAAGCAGCTTGAATATCTTGTCGCTTGCCGCCATGCCGTTCATAGCGACATGGAAGAATGAACCGAGCAGTCTCATGGGAATAAAAAAGTCCGCCGACAAAAGGATAATAAGCAAACAACCTTCAAGTGTAACCTGACCGCCACTGTACTGAGTTACGGCAAGAATAACTCCAAGTGCCGCTCCACCGTAGGCAATTAAATCCATAATCGTAATGGAATTAAGCTGCATTGTAAGCACCTTCATGGTGATTACCCTAAAACGCTCTGCCTCCACGTTCATCTCATCATTTTTAAAGTCATCTGACTGGTAAATCTTCAGTGTTGTAAGCCCTTGCAAATTCTCCAAAAATGTGTCACCAAGTGCCGTGTACTGTCCCCAATACTTTGAGAGCAATTTCTTTGCCCAGCGCTGTACCGCAATAATCGCAACCGGAATCATCGGTACGCAGATAAGAAGGACGATTGCTGACGGGAAGTTTACGAAACTTAGCACTATGAAAAGTGTAAGTGGTGCAAGCATTGCGTAGAAGAATTGTGGGAGATACGCCGCAAAGTACGTCTCTAACTGGTCCACGCCTTCAACTGCCACCTGCACAACCTCGGATGTCTGCACCTTCTCCTTATATGAGCTTCCAAGTCTCAGAAGTTTGTTATATATCATCTCCCGCAAGGTTTTCTTGACTGTCTCCGATGAAAGATACCCCATGCGGCTTGCCATTGTAGTACAGACATAGCGCACGCTAACTGCTACCACTGCAATAATCACTGTTACAAAGAATCGGTCGTCCAGCACATCACCTGTGGCAAGTCCCCCAAGCAAATGTGTTACAGCCACCATCATAGTGATATTAGCCACTAGGGAACACCACTGCAGTGCTACATTTGCCGCAATATACTTTTTACTTTCGCTGACTGTGTTAATCAGCCTTTTATTAATCATCATAGATATTAGCTCCTTTAGTAGTTTCATTACATAAACACACCTTCGAGATGCGTTAGTCTTCGCTAACCATAATATCACAGAACTAACCAAATTTCCATATGTTTTTTGCGGGATTTTATGGAAAATTATACTATTTACAATAATTTAACTCTATATAGACCCGTTACGCTGCAAATAGTATAAATTTCAAAGAATTTTTTAAAACACACCTCTTATACCTCGATGAATTGCAAAGCAAGCTCACTCATACTCCCATAAAACAACAAAAACAGTCACGAGATGATTAACCACCTCGTGACTGTCTATTGTATTAAATATTATTCAATTATCTCTGAACATCGAAAGATGCGTTACTCATTAATCTCTTAATCTGGTCTACACTTGTGATGTTCGTATCACCACGAATTGCGTGCTTCATTACTGAAGATGCAACAGCAAAATCAACTGTCTCCTGTGGTGTCATATCATTCTGCATAAGAGCATAGATAAGACCTGATGAAAATGCGTCGCCACCACCAACTCTATCAACAATTTCGAAGTTGATTGTCTTACTCTCGTATGTCTGTCCATCCTTGTAGAAGAATGCCTTTAATGAGTTGTTACTTCCTGAATGTACGTAGCGAACAGTTCTTGCAATAGCCTTCATATTGTACTGCTTGTCTATTGCCTTGAAAACTCTGTCCATCTCCTCAAATGATGGATCCATAGTAAGACCATCTTTAACATCTGTGCCATCCTCGTTATATACATGAATTGGCTCAATACCGATAAGTACATCAACGTATGGAAGATACTTTGAAAGCACATCTCTTGCTGTTGCGAATGACCAAAGCGCACTTCTGAAATTAGGATCAAAGCTTACTGTAAGCCCCAACTTCTTCGCGGCCTTAACCGCCTTATCAATAAGACGTCTGCAATTATATGACAATGCAGGTGTGATTCCGCTCAAATGAAGCCAGTCGTAATCCTTAAGCATTTCCTCGAAATCTACATCTTTATAGTCATACTCTGCAAAGGCTGAGAAACCTCTGTCGTAAATAACCTGCGAAGGTCTTACCGAAACACCTTCCTCGAGATAATAAACGCCCATACGTCCGTCAGACTTAATAATATGCTTTGTATGTACATCATTAGATTTAAAATAATTAATGGCTGATTTACCTATATCTGAATTAGGTAATACTGTAAAAAATGTACTGTCAACGCCTAAGTTCGCAAGCGAAATAGCAACATTCGCCTCAGCACCACCATAATTAACCACATAATTACGTGTTGAAACAATCTTCTCGTAGTTAGGTGGTGATAATCTTAACATAAGTTCGCCAATTGCTATGAATCTCATATCGTAGTCTCCCTTGTTTAATAATAAACTATTATAATTGTACTATGTCAGACGGCAAAATGCAAACTAATATTTATTGCATTAATCCAAATATTCGGTTATACTATATTTAGATTATGATTTTGTATATGTTGAATTAACAACACATTTTTACCGAAGTAAAAGGGGAATTACTATGGGCACATTTGAAGTTCTTAACACATTGCTTGTAAAGCTCTTCAACGATATTCTGGACATTGAAGAGAAAGCTTTAATAACAGAAGAATTTCGCGACATTTCAGTAACGGATATGCACATCATAGAGCATATCGGAATCGGAGAACCTAAGACTATGTCTACTATTTCCAAGTCACTAGGTGTGACTATGGGAACGCTGACCATTGGAATCAATGGGCTTGTCAAGAAGGGGTACGTAGAACGAAACCGTAGCGAAAAGGACAGACGAATCGTGTACGCTTCACTTACCCGTAAGGGTTTTGCTGCATTTAAGCACCATATGAATTTCCACAAGGCTATGATTAATAGTGTTATGGAAGATTTGAGCGAAGAAGAAGCTGCTATACTGACAAAGACATTCGTAAGATTGGAAGATTTCTTTGGTCAATGGACACATAATGCCAATAACGACGATAGTGAATAATTCTATATCAGGAGGGTTTTTATGAATAATTTATTGAGTATGGATGATTTTGCAGATGTATTAGATGCTCTTGAAAGCATGCCACAGGTAGAGAAAGAAGAAGCTCCTATGACAGAAGAAGAGCTTGCCTCTATGAGACGCTATGAGGAAATTATTAGAAAACACAATCATAAAGATATGTAACGTGAAGTGGCGAGGCCACGCTATCCAAGACGGAGATAGCGTGGCCTCGCCACTGTTTTATTCTTCCACGACGCCCGCAAGGATTTTCATAAGCTTTACAGCATCAGCTATATCCACTACGCCATCCTCGTTAAGATCTGCCGCTTCTGTATCTATTGGTGTTACCATACTGGCAAGATGTTGCTTTAACATAACAGCATCTTTTATGTCAACAATATCATCATTATTAGCATCTCCACGCTTTGCCTGTCGTTTTACCGCAATGACTACAGTCTCATTTTCATAGTTACCTTTATCATTACCAGTATAAACAGCCGCCACATTAGCCACTTTATTAATTTCAAGCTCGGTATCTTCTTCAGCCTCACTCCAGTCCCAACCTTCAGGCAATTCAACATCACCTAACACTTTAATATCATATGCTACATCCATATCTGACTGCGGCATATTCGGCGGATTGGCGGCTTTCTTTATATTCACCGTTGCTGTAACTGCCTTTGCAGGCTGAGTCAGTTCGTAGTTACCGGCATCATCCCCCTTCAAAGTAAGCTCAGGCAATACCACTTCATTATAAGTACCGACATTAATACCACTTATAGTACCTTTAACATCAGACATATCCACACGAACATCATCGCTTCCCTTGATACCACTTAATATTACTTCTGTTACCTGTACATAATTAGTACCGTCATATTCTCTTTCTGTAACAGTTGCGCCCTCTATCACAAGCTCTGCTTTGCTTACCTCAACAACAAATGTTGTCTTTAACTCCACTGTTCCCGCAGAATCGTACATAACTATAAATGTATAACTTCCCACCGATAAGTTGTCTAAAAAGCTTGCCTTTAGATGTATTTCGTTGTTCTGCACAACATATTCAATTTCCTCGTTAAGTGAAACATCATTGTACAAAACATCTTGCACCACATTTCCATTCAGTTTGACTTCTGCTATCTTATCGCTGCCTTCTTTATAACTACAATCTAAAACTGTTGTTATTGCCTCCGGTGGCACTACAACATCTCCTACAGTAAGTTTTATGGTTTTCGTTACTGTGCTGCCATCTGCCAGGTTAACAGAAATATCTATTGTGTAAACACCTGATTCAATAGATGTATATGTGACAAAACAGAGTAATGGACTAAAATCATCAGCACCGTAATCTTCTGTACCATATATCTCATCAAATCCCAACGACGAAGCATAGTATGTATAACCATATGACTCGCTATATTCTCCTGTAGCTGTTACCGCCGCCCCACCATTCTTACTGATAGTTATTGTAAGGGGCACATCTGAAAAATACTCCATGTCTCCAATCTCACATATTACCGGAACGGTAAGCCCTGACTGATTCATTTCCTCCTCTTCTACAGCATAGTCTGTAACCGGAATATCAAAACTACTCGGCTTAACATCCGTAGCCAGTGGCTCCTCAGAAGTAACCCACGCTGCAGTAGTACTGTCTTCAACCTTTGTTAATGTAGTGCCTGTCTGACTTTCATAAGGCGTAAAAACAAAACTTCCGCTTCCCAAGGTCCCTGACACATCGATATAAGGATATCCATATTCAACCACTCCTGAAGTAGACTTATCCACAGGACGGTTATTAGTAGTCTGGAAAACTGTTGTTCCTGTCACTTCACCATTGATTTTTAACTTATCAATCTGTCCCATAGCCAATATGCCATTACCTGTAAAATTGTTTATGGTAAATGTTAATCCATCCGGCATAACTGTTGACATATCTAACTCCGCTCCGGCCGCAATAACTATATCCGGATTATTATTTAATGATGCCGGTTGCAACACTCCTGAATTTACCGTAAGCGAATTCAAGTCGCTAAAATTCAGATTGGTTATAGCATTGGCTCCTCCTGCGAATATAACATCCGCGTTAGTATCCCCACCGGTTTTACCATATATGTAAGATGGCTTTGAACCTGTCAATTCTATGTTTACATCTCCGGTCACCCTATAATCAGTGCTGTTTGCAGTCATACTCTCACCGTCGCCTGTACCTCTTGGCTCTGTTGCTCCACAAGCATAAACACTGCCAATAGTTCCACCGGCACTTGTAGCCATAGTAATAGCTGAAGTGCCATTCCAAATATTAGCCACACCATACTCAGAGAGACTTCCCGCATATACATCTCCCAGCACATTATTTGCACCTGATATAACAATCTCACCTTTACTCTCTGAAACCGGAAGTTCACCATAGCCGCTGTAACCCGTTACCTCACCACAAAACAGATGAACCGGATATGCGCCTGTTCCCTTCACATCCTCAAGAGTAAGGGTGTATCCGTTGGCAATTATGGCATTGCGCACAGGATTGGCAAAATTCAACGAAACATTTTTAAATGTGACATCTGCCCCCAACACGATACCTGCCTTGCTTAATGTCAGTTCCCCGCCACTGATAACAATATTCTTAGCGATATTAAGGGGTTCATCGCTACTTGGCTGTGCTGACATTGTGGAATCAACGATATTGATTAAACCACCTGCACTAACCAATTCTAATGCCTTTTCTATGGTTTTCACCGGGGCCTCGCTAGTACCACTATTACTGTCACTGCCGCTTCCCGACACATATATGGTCCAAACATCTTCCGTGGCATAAACACATACCAACACATCTGGAACAACTGTAAGCAACATA
The DNA here is from genome assembly GCA_017397445.1 of Lachnospira sp. Taxonomy (GTDB): domain Bacteria; phylum Bacillota; class Clostridia; order Lachnospirales; family Lachnospiraceae; genus Lachnospira. The sequence goes on along the minus strand of JAFQIQ010000244.1, from coordinate 10,193 downwards.
CCCACCGACAGAACCCATGCAATTAATCTCTTAATCCTTAGCTTCATAGGCAAATCCTCCTTAATAACATTTTTCTAAAAGAAAACCTATCAGGTTCAGATGGATAATTCCGTCCCTTGAAATCTGGTGCTTATCCATAGTTATGACATACTTCGGATAATTGTCATTGATATTTACGTACGCTCCAAACTCACGCTGGATAGCACTATCATCGCTAAGCATGTACGCAGCCTGAATATAGAACTTCTCATCGCCTTTCTGTGCGATAAAATCAACCTCACCTTTATAAGTCTTACCTATATAGACCTTATAACCTCTAGCTATTAGTTCATTATAGCATATAGTCTCCACAATGTAATTGTATTCATCTTTAATACGATTCTTTTTTATGTGAAACAATCCCAAATCGCACACATAAGTTTTCTCCTCGTACGCCAGTACCTTCTTACCCCGTATATCGTATCTTGAAACCTTATCACATATACACGCATCTGATATATACTTTAAATAATCGTACACTGTCGGAGCGGATACAGACTGTTTCTCATCAGACAACGACGCAGCTATAGTGTTGCCCGAAATGGTTGTTGAAGAATTAGCAACAACATACTCCAAAACCTTTTCAAGCGCCACCGGCGAAGTTACTTTGTTCCTCATAATAATGTCTTTTAACACTACCGAATCATATATGTTGGATAAAATAACCTCTTTATTAACATCATCCTCTTCTCTGCAAACCAGCGGAAAACCGCCCCAATTCATATAATCAGCCAACAATTCATCGTCTGTTTTATTAACTTTTAACTCCTCTTTCTTGTATTGGCAAAACTCTTTAAAGTTAAAAGGCATAACTCTAAAAGATAATGTTCTTCCGCTTAAATGTGTTGCAAGTTCCCCCGATAACAACTTTGAATTAGATCCTGTAATAAATATACTTGTGTCATGAGTTGCTCTAAACGAATTAATAACAAGCTCAAACTCTTCTACATTCTGGATTTCATCAAAAAAAAGATAATACTTTTCATCATCCTTGATTCTGTCTTCCACATATTCATATAATGCGTCCGGATTGCTTATCTTACGGTACTTATAGTCTTCAAAATTCAGATAGATTATATGCTCCTGCACTACGCCCTGTTGCTCTAATTCCTCCATTATCTGCTTCATAATAGTGGACTTACCACAGCGTCTTATACCGGTTATAACTTTCACCATCTCTGACTCATAGAACGGACGAATACGCTCCAGATACAATTCTCTTTTTACCATAAAACAATCACCTCCATCATTATGATACCACCATTATAAACCTTTTAACCGCAAAAATCAACAGAATTAAATCCACTTAATTCTATCATATTTTATTAAACCGATATTAAGTTTATTTAATTGTACTGGTGCTTTCTCGTGCAGAATTAAGTGAACTTAATTCCACAAAAAAAATCAGGATTCATATGAACCCTGACCTTAAATTTATTATCCAAATAACTGTCTTCTGTACTTATTCAGTGCAAACAAAAGCACCATGCCTAACACACCGCAAACTATCACTTCTCCAAGTCCCACTGTAACCATGAAAAACACAAGCATCCCTTCGCTTCCATATGCAAACTTCAACACAAATGGAATAATTACTGTGTTTGCCACAATTGGCGGAATAGGTGCAAGCCACTTAGAACACTTTCTTAGCATATACGTTCCCACAGCTCCCAGCAATGTTGCCAAACTTCCAAATATCACGTCCCAGATTACCGCACCACCAAGTATATTGGAGATAAGGCAACCTATTGTCACCCCAGGAATCGCCGCTGGTGTGAAGTAAGGCAGGATTGTCAACACCTCTGCAATCCTAAACTGAATCGGTCCAAAACTCCAGTAGTTAAATATCACCACCAGAACCACATAAATCGCTGCAATAACGGCAGCTTGCGTAATGTACGCTGTACCCTTTTTCTTCATATTCAATTCTCCTTTAGTTTTGTTTTACGTGAGGAAGGTCTCGAACTCACGGATACTCATTGTATCAAATATATGTTTTTAAATCAATAGTCTTGTTACTTTCTCAGTCCCTTCAACAACTCAATTTCCTTCGCATACCCGTCAAGCTCATTCGGAGTTTCAAGATAGAATGGCAAATGCTTTAACTTCGGATGATTAATTATTCTCTCAAATGCTTCAACTCCGATAGAACCCTCACCAATCTTTTCATGTCTGTCCTTGTGACTTCCAAACGGATTCTTAGAATCATTAAGATGAATTGCTTTAAGTCTGTCAAGTCCGATAATTCTGTCAAACTCTTCAAGCACGCCATCCAAATCATTAACGATATCATACTCTCCGTCGTATACATGACATGTATCAAGACACACGCCAAGATGCTCGCTAAGCTCAACTCTGTCTATAATTGCCTTAATCTCCTCGAAGCTTCTGCCAATCTCCGAGCCTTTTCCTGCCATAGTTTCAAGAAGAACTGTGGTTGTCTGTTCCGGTTTAAGCACCGCATTTAACATCTCCACGATATAGTCTGTGCCAACTTCCACGCCCTGGCTCACATGACTGCCCGGATGGAAGTTGTAAAGATTCCCCGGGAAATATTCCATTCTTACCAAGTCATCTGCAAATGTCTCTCTTGCAAAATTTCTTGTATTCTCATCAGCGGAGCAGGCATTAAGAGTGTATGGCGCATGAGCAAGAATAACCTCTATACCATGCTCCTTTGCATACTCGTGGAATGCTTTTACATCCGCCTCATCAATTGCCTTTGCCGAACCGCCTCTTGGATTTCTTGTAAAAAACTGAAATGTATTGCCTCCCAGCGAAATAATCTCTTTCGCCATATGCAAAAATCCTTTTGATGTCGATAAGTGACATCCTATCTTAAAATCGCTCATATATCCTCCTTTTGCATATAGGGCGTGTCGCCTACGGCGGCACGCCCATACCTACTCTACTACATACTCATTATAGATATCTCTCTTTGATACTCCTCTGTCTTTAGCTGCTGCCTTCATAGCCTCTTTCTTGTCTAATCCCTGTGCAATATACATATCCACATGCTCCACAACGCTCATACTTTCCCACTGCGCTCGTTGCTCTGCCACTATTTCACTTCTGTCCTTGCCCTCTATAACAAGCACATACTCACCCTTGGGCTCATTAGCCTCGTAGTACTCTATAGCCTCTGCAAATGTTGTTAAGAATACATTTTCATAACGCTTGGTTAATTCTTTGCACACTGAAACTCTTCTCTCCTGCCCGAACACGTCGGAAAGTTCCACAAGTGTTTTCTTCAGCCTGTGCGGTGCCTCATATAATATTATTGTCCTTGTCTCGTCTGCTAATTCAGCCAGTATATCCTTTCTTTCCTGCTTGTCCGTTGGCAAAAATGCTTCGAAACAAAATCTTCTGGTAGGAAGCCCGGACATAGTAAGTGCCGTTACACAAGCAACTGCACCTGGCAATGACGTTACTTGTATTCCCGCCTCGTGACACTGCTTGACAAGTTCTTCTCCCGGGTCTGAGATTCCCGGTGTTCCTGCGTCCGTTATAACCGCAACATTCATGCCGCTAAGCATTTTCTCAACAAGCACCTTCGCCTTATCATACTTATTGAACTCATGATAGCTGGTCATAGGCGTTTTAATGTCAAAGTGATTGAGTAGCTTAATACTATTTCTGGTATCCTCTGCCGCTATCAAATCAACCTCTTTAAGAATCCTGAGCACTCTGTATGTTATATCCTCAAGATTGCCTATAGGTGTGGCACACAGATAGAGCGCACCCCTGTCTTTATTCATACTTTCTGACATGCCCGTCCTCCTTTACTACTTACTCTTTTACGAATTCAAATGAATTTAATAATTTCACAATATCATCTTCTGTGTCTGTTGTCACATTTATAAGAAATGATTTATTAAGATTGTCTTTATGAAATATTTCTATGTAATATTTGTTTGATTGTTCACTCATTCTTGACACTATTGCACGTATATCATCTCTTTCATATATGTAGCAATATTGCATTCCATTTATTTTAATTATTGCATAGGACATAAAGGCAATAACATTGTTTGAGTCAAACATATTAAAGTCCTTAACATCCAACAATGCAGCACATTTAAATACATTGTAACATGAATCAGGAAGACCATAATCTAAAGAGTTAAATACTTCTTCTAGCTGCTCTCTAGTCAATCCTGCCAGCTTTTCATCCTCCTTGTAACTTTCCACATTCATCAATGTCATGTCCTCTGATTCTGATGGTTCTCCTATAAGAATATATTTTTTTGTGTTATCCAAAGAAGTGAACATTTTAGAATTCTGGAACTTCACATCTTCCTTTGTGTATCCTTTCGGAATATCGAGAACATAATAGTCCGTCCCAACTGTCATATAATCTGATCTTTTATTATCAAAATCAGTTATAGTCTTAGCCGCCTTACACAACTTTGGGTCTATATCGTACACTTTTTCTAAAACTAATCTTGGTACAAAATGTACCGCTGCTCCAATAACTGTCAACACCACTGCCACAATGGCAGATATAATAATAATTTTCTTTTTCATAACAAACCTCTCTTCTATTAATTATTACATCCCATACATCTTAAGCAACTCTTTTGTATAACTTCCATCCTTGTTATACACCACCAAGGGTTGCTCCACTGTCAACTGTGAATTTCCACCTTTCACAGCCTCAATAAGTACCATATTCGCCTCTGCATCTGTGTACGGATGCACCATCTGCATACGTTTAGGCTCCAGCTTGTACTTTCTCATTGCCTCAAATATATCAACCAATCGCTGCGGTCTGTGTACCATAAAGAAATGTCCCTTTACTTTAAGACACATAGCCGCTGCCTTTACAACATCATCAAGAGTGCACAAAATCTCGTGGCGTGCTATTGCCTTGGCACTCTCCGGATTAAGTATTCCATGATTTTCATTCATATATGGCGGATTGCATGTAACCACATTGTACACAGAACCCCCAAGCAGTTGCATGGCTTCCTTTACATCCCCTTTAACCATATTAATGTCGCCATTAAGCTCATTAATTGCAACATTACGTGCTGCAAGCTCATAACTTGTTTCTTGAATTTCAAGTCCCGTACAGGTTATCCCTTCGTTCTTTCCATGCATAAGTATAGGGATTACACCATTACCCGTGCACAAATCAAGCACTTTATCGCCCTTCTTTGCTGTGGCCCATGAAGATAATAACACGGCGTCCATGCCGAAGCAAAAACACGCCGTGTTCTGAATCAATCTGTATCCGTTGCAGCAAAGGTCGTCTAATCGCTCATTTTCTTTAAGCAATATATCCATCTTTACATCAGTCATCGTTATTCATACGAGACTTTCCTTCCCTTCTTTCCAACTCCTCAAGCTCACGCAATTCCTGATCGTTAATCTGAACCTTCTCATATCGCTTCTTTGGCTTAAACTTAATCTCATCAACAGAATACTCTTTAATCTCTTTCTCATCATTATCATGAGTTATAGTAATCTTAACACGCTGTCTGAGTACGTTAACACTTGAAACTTCACCCTTAAGATTGTCCACAGTTGTTACTATGTCTCCAACATTTGGAAGTTTGCTGTTAAGGTGCTCATAAGCTTCTTCCTCGTTCTTTAAGCAGCACATAAGTCTTCCGCACACGCCGGAAATTTTTGTCGGATTAAGTGAAAGATTCTGCTCCTTCGCCATCTTTATTGACACCGGAACAAACTCCGGAAGATAAGTTGCACAACAAAGTGGTCTGCCACACACGCCTATACCACCCATTATCTTGGCCTCATCTCTCACACCAACCTGACGTAACTCTATTCTTGTCTTGAAAACTGCTGCCAAATCTTTTACAAGCTCTCTGAAATCAATTCTTCCTTCAGCTGTGAAGTAGAAAAGAACCTTATTATTATCAAATGTATACTCTACCTGAATTAGCTTCATATCAAGATTATGTTTCTTTATCTTTTCCAGGCATATTCCATACGCCTCTTTTTCCTTTTCGCGGTTTCGCTGCTCTCTCTCGTCATCCTCCGGAGTAGCAATTCTTATAACTGCCTTAAGTGGCTGAATTACACTCTCATCCGAAACTTCTCGCTCTCCTAAAACAACGTGTCCGTATTCTACACCTCTGGCAGTCTCTACAATAACATTCTGACCTACTTCTATATTATTGTATCTGCCCGGTGCAAAGAAATATATCTTTCCTGCACGTCTGAATCTAACACCTATTACCTTAGTCATAAACTACTCTGTCTCCATTCTAATATGTTGCTTCTTTAATTGCCATAATCAGAAGCTCGATTACCAAGTCAAAGTTGACATTGGCTTTAAGTCTTATCTTTACTTTATCTATTGAATTAAGAATGTCCTCTAATCCTTCATAGGAACAGTTTACTGCCTGTTCTTTAATAAGCGACATCTCATCCTTAAATATTATCGGATTAATGTCGTTAGTGCTCTTGAAAACAAGCACATCTCTATACCACATTGCCATAAGGTCTAAGTAATCATCAATGGTTAACTTATAATTAGCAACATTCTTAACTTCTGACATCATATCACCAATTGTCATATCTTTAGCATATTTTACTATATGCAGAACCTGCTCTTTCAACTGTGCAAATTCTTTAGATGTAACAATGGTTATGGCACGCCCTATATTTCCCTGGGCAAATGCCACAGCAAAACGCACCTCATAATCAGTTAAGTCATAATTATCTTTTAAATATTTCTTTACTAACTCATCCGACACCGGTTTGAAATCAAGTTTTACACATCTTGAAAGAATCGTCTGCAAGAATATGTCAGCATTGGTTGTAAGCAATATTACTATTCCATACGCTGGCGGCTCTTCAATCGTTTTAAGCAATGCATTCTGTGCCTGTGGTGTAAGTTTTTCTGCCTCATCTATTATATATATCTTATATCTGCTACTGTATGGTTTTATCTGAATATCTCCAATCAACTGATCTCGTATATCATCAACACCTATACTCGCCGGCTTTTCATGACGAACCCATATTATATCCGGCTGATTGCTACTGTCAGACTGCATACATGAACGGCACTCATTGCAAGGGTCATCTTTGGCAGCCTCACACTGCAATGTTTTTGCAAATAATGCGGCTATCTCTTTCTTACCTGAACCGAGACTTCCGTTAAATATATATGCGTGCGAAACTTTATCCATAGTTATGGCATTACACAAATGTTCTTTTATCTTATCATGTCCATATATCTGCGAAAAACTGTTCATACCGTTCTCCTTCTGTCCCATTATTAATTATGTGGAAATATCAAGAAGTAATCCCCTTATATCATCAATAGTTCCTACAATTGCAAGATGATCCTTCTCTTCCTTCATAAGCTCCGATGCCAAGTCATCAAGATTCTTATCTACAAGCTTTACAATACCATATACCCTGTGGCGTCCTCTTCTGTCAAGAAAGTTCTCTCTTGAAAACTGATGAGAACGTGTAACCACTTCATTAAGAAATCCTTTAACCAGCTCCCGATACCTTTTCATATCCTTGATATCCATATGCTTAGCAATCTTTTCACCCTGTGCATTAATATCTTGCATCATAACCGACAGTCTTTGTGCAAGATCTTTCTCTTCAATATTACTAATTAATGTAAACTTGAAGCTTTCCTCCGTAGGTGTAGCTGTCTGCTTAGATTCTACCTGCGTTGCCTGTGTTAATTCATTGATTTTACTAATATCCATATCATTACCCCCATCGTGGCATTTGACCATATCAGTATAACACATACTGTTAAATAAACCAAATCAAATGTTTTGTATTTTACTTTAGTTCTTCGTTAATTACCTCTGTAATCTTTGCTATACAGTCAGTGATTTCTTCATTGTTATAAAATCTTCTCTTAATCCCTGACCGATTAATATTATGTTCCGAAAAGTCTTTAGAATCTGCAAGAAAACGTCTGCAAAGCTCATCATACTTTGGATTCTCCTGCTTCATCTCCCGGTGAAGTGCCCTTTGAAGTCTTACTCCATCATCCACCTCTATATATATCGGCAAAATGTGCTCTTTTCCAAAGTGGCTACAAAATTTATCATAGGCCTCCAATGTTCCAATAACAATATATCTCTTTCCGGAATTCAAATCTATCTGCCCATCGTCTGCGGTAAAATACTTCCAAATTCCATATACTGTATCATATGCACGCATTTCTATTATGCGATTTTCCTGCTCCATATTATGTGCCTGCTCGTCACTCACGAAATAATACTCTTCCCCATCAACCTCACCAACCCTCATAGGTCTGGTAGTGTACATAGTTACAGTATTAAGATTCAATGTTTCATCTTCAACGAGATGTTTATAAATCTTGTCTTTTCCTGAAGCACTTTTTCCCATTATAAATGCTATCTTAGGCATAACACTTTTTCCTCTCTGACTCCCATAACTTCTAAGCCATTCCTCAAGGCTTCTTTAATTATCTGCACATCTTCTTCTGTAATGTACTCTCCCGGTGTAACAAGTGGAACTCCCGGCGGATATATGCATATCATAGACGCTGACACTCTGTCTGAAATCATATTAATATGAATATACTCTTTCTTCCGCTTCATAGCACCATACATACTTCCGACTATAGTGTGCTTTTTGAGTCTGTGGCATTTCCCGTTAAATATATACTCTGCTTCAAATCTGCCACTCTCATCAATAGCCTGCAACGCAGTAAAAAATCTCTCATAGTATTCGTCCGTATCACATATACTTGTCATAGCAACAACATAATCCGCCGTCGCCATCTCACACTGTATATGATACATTTTTAAAAGGGTATCATACAATGCTTTTCCATCATCAACCCCAAGAACTATCTTCGATATATCGTCTGTTTCGTATAGTTTTATGTTCTTTAATGTTGAGATACGGCTTCTAAGCCTGCTTAATCGTTCTATATAAGCATCAAATAATTCTTTACCGCCTCTCTCAACAATACTGACACATCTGTCGATAGCAGCCATAAGCACATATGAAGGACTTGTTGACTGGAATATATTCCAGAATATTTTAACTCTCTCCCTATCCACTCTGTCACCATTCATATGCAACAGCGCCGTCTGTGTTAATGAAGGCAATGTCTTATGAACACTCTGTATTACCAAATCCGCACCATAATAATTGGCACTCTTTGGAAACGCGTCATGAAAGTTTAAATGTGCTCCATGAGCTTCATCCACAATCAATACAGCTCCGAAATCATGTGCAATCTGTGCTATTCTTTCAATATCAGATACATTACCTTCGTATGTAGGAGATGTGATTATAACAGCCTTTACCAGGCCAATTTTGCATCTGCTATGATACTCACATGCCTCATATATATCCTCCGGTCTGACTGCACCTGCAAAACCATACTCGTTAATATGAGGATATACATAGTGCGGTATTAGTTCATGGAGATAGAGTGCATTAAAAACTGAAATATGACAATTCCTTGCAACAATTACACAATCTCCTCTTTCCGTAGCACCACAAATCGCAGACAATATACCTGCACTGCTTCCATTAACCAAAAACAAGGACTCTTCTGCTCCAAACACTTTTGCACATCTATCGAAAGCATCTTTTATTATTCCATCTGCATTATGCAAATTATCGAAGCCATCTATCTCCGTTATGTCCAATGCATACGGATTATCCATCTTTAATAAATCCGAATTGCGTTTTCCTCCCGGCATATGCATCGGTACATAATCCGAATTGGCATATTCAGTTAAAATGTCAAGCATATCCTAATTCATGTCAACCATCCCAATTAAAGCAATTTAAAATAAACAAGTGCAACTAACCCTGCAATAGCCAGTATCAATATAATCCAAACTAATATAAATTTCCAATTTCTCGAAAACCAACTGGAATTTCTTCTTCTTAAATACTTGTAATTAATATTCCCCTTAGCCATCTATATACCCCTTTTAAATGCTATCTCACCCCTATGGCAAGTAAAAATGTGTATCATTTATATAATATCATATATTTAGTTACAACTCAACTAACATATATAAATTCTATAAATATTATTATATTCTTTGTATGCAATAAACTATATAATTTTCTAATCACACAAAAAGGGTCTGAATTAAATTCAGACCCTTTAAGTGCCTAGAGCCGGAATCGAACCAGCGACACGAGGATTTTCAGTC
>JAFQIQ010000023.1 GCA_017397445.1 Lachnospira sp. | reverse complement strand
GCAAATGTTATTTCCCTTTCATCGAACCCTATGTACGGGTCTCGTATGCGGCTCTACAACTTATATTCCAACATCACTTAGATAATAAGATAAAGGATTTAGCAAGCCTGCTGAGTCCTTTATCTTTGTTTCAATACAATAACCCTTATCTTATATCGAAGCCATTGTCCAAATTCTTCCATAGTTTGCTGACACTTCCTTCATCCATACCATTACTGATACCGACTTGTGGTTCGCTACACTTGGCGGTAAAAATCCGTGACTGGACTTGCACCAACTAGATTAGTGCCATGCTTGTCGCACATAATCAACGGCTCCTGCATTTGTGAGACCCACAAATACAAGTGCCGTTTTTGATTAATTACTTTTTCTTTTTACTCTTCCACTTACCCTTATGATTCTTGCTCATCAGCTCCGAAGAATACTTTATCTGCTCCTGTGGTATACACGCCTTGTCTTTGTATACATATATATAACAACTGCTTCCCGTATACAATAAATTAGAATCATCGACATCGTATGCCGGCGACTTCCATATCTTCTTCTCACCATTCCACTTATAAGAAATCACAAAATAATGCGAATACTCGCCATTCTTTATAAATCGTCTTCGCTCCTTCCTTATAACCTTCCCTATAAGTTTCGTACCATTTTCACATATCTTCCTTCGTCTATGCGTGGCAATAATATGCCTCACAAGACACCAAAGAAAACACAATGAACATATTCCCATAGGTACTATTATAAAAATAAGACTTTCTGCAAAAGACTCTCCCTGTATAAGGCTTGCTATAAAAAGCACCAACGTCCATACACCTATTATTGCATAATAAATCTTAAAATCGTAAATTGCTTTTTCTACCTTGGGTAATCCATATTTATCCATACAAAACCCTTTACACTAATCAACTTTCTTGTTACTTATCACCATCATAACCGTAGCTACTATGCTACCTGCAAAAAATATACCCATATTGTTACTCATAAGAATCAGTGCACAATTACATACCAAAAACCTCTTTCAGCATATCATCACACACTGAAAGAGGTTTTTAAACTTTTTTATTATGCATTATCACCGCAGCACTTCTTATACTTCTTGCCGCTTCCACATGGACATGGATCATTACGACCAATCTTCTTATCCTTAATAATTGTACCTGACATCTTCTGCTCCTTGTACAATTTCTTTCTAGTTTCTTCATCAAGAAGTGCATCCCACTGTGGAAGTTCATAAAGCCAATCAGCCTTAGCACCTACCATATTGTAGTAAAGCTTTTCCTTATCATAATCAAGATTAACTTCTGTATCCTCTTCCATAGTCTCAATTGGGTTAGGATTTTTCAAACTGTCGTTGATACCATCAAGAAATCCTGTCATAATAAGAACTTCAACCTCAAACTTCTCTGCAAGTTCCTTAACTGTTCCTGAAACAGGTGCATCCGGTGTTGCAAGAATCTGCTCATAGATACCCTTCTCAAGATTAAAATAAGTTCCCCAGAACTGTGTAGCCTGCTGCTGATTCATCTCTGACTCATATGCAAGACCTCTCCATGTCTCAAGTAATGTTGCCATTATAATTTACCTCGCGTTTCCTGTGTTAATAAATATGCCCCCGGTACATCAGAATCTCTTTATAAGAAACTGTTATATGTTGAACCCGGTATATATGAGTAAGAACCATCGCTACCATACATATTAGCTGTGTTAAGTTTAGCAAGCTGAGATGCTGACTGTCCATAAATCATAGATGCATTGCCTGCCACACTCTTACCATATGATCCTGCACCTGCAAACACTGACTTTGCAGTAACCATATCAGACTTTTTAAACACATCCTCATCTACTGTCAGCTTATTGTCAGAGCCAATAGAAACACCTATTCTTGCTAACAAATCCTTATTAGCCTTAGTGTAATTAACCATATTCGCTGCTGACTTAAGAACAGATTCATCGCTTGAATTTCCTGTTCCTTCAACTAACGAATTGTAACTCTTAACAAAAGATGACACTGCCTTGTAAATAGCGTCCTTATCATAATCTTTTGTTGTATTGCCGTCTTCGCCCTTAACATCCTTCTTCTCCCAAAGAGAATTCTTATTAAGCGCATCTACAGCATCATTAAGGCTTTCAGCCTCATCCCTTACGCTTGTAGCATTAACCTTCTGCTGTGCAACTGTCTGTGTCTCTCCGTCCACTGTTGTAGCAGTAGAATTATTATTTTCTTTATCATAGTACGCATTAAGCAACTTTCTGTAAGAACCATTCCTTATTGATGAGTAAGTATTCAAATCAATACCACCGAAAAAAGAATTATTATTGTTACTTGTACCTAGAGAAGAAAATAATGCTGAATAATCCGTGTTTAAATAATTCGCCATATCATCACACTCCTTGTCTTATAGTCGGCCTCCATGCCTGCAAATATTTCGGAAAGGGTACGTAAGATTAATTATTTCTCAATCGCTGAATCAAATCCCATATTGCCTCAGCAGAATTAAAATTCTCAGGTGTAACATCTGATGATGTTATATCCACACCAAATGCATCATTAACCTCTTCAACAATTGAATCAATCTCATCTGAATCAAGAATGTCATCATCCATAAGAGTATCACAAGTCTCGAAATCTACCTCTCCATTAACCTCTGATAAAATATCCATTAACTGATCCATTAAAAAAACCTAGCCTTTCTTCTAAAGATATATCGTCTTTCACGGCATAAAACTTAATACCGCGCGGATATAAACTTACACTAGCTTCATAGGATAGTCAAGTATATTTTTACAAATTAATTATATCACACAATTTTCCTAAGCACAATTGCTAGTTTTATTAAATTTTAACAATAAAAAATATTGTCATAAATGCATATATTATGCTATAGTTATATGGTTGATTGTACACTGCCAATCATAAGATTTACGCGTACTTCGCAGAATTGAGGAATATATGAAAAAAAACATCAAAAGATTTGCCGCATTGGCTGTTGTAGTATTGTGGGGCATATTAATAATATTAACCTTACTCGCAGCATTAATTGATAATGATTTTACCAGAACTATTTTTCCCGGACTAATATTCACCATAATAGTACTCCCTGTAGTGGCATACGCTATGCTACTTGTATATAGAATACTCAGCGGACGTAAAGCAGACGATAAAGCAACAGATACAACAAAATAAACTATAATTACAAAAACGTAGCCCGTGTATCAACAAACACACGGGCACTTATTTTCTTAATTTACTTTATCATTAACTATCTTAACAGTTGCACTTGTACCAAGACGATTAGCCCCGGCTTCTATCATAGCTACAGCAGTGCTATAATCCCTAATTCCTCCGGATGCCTTAACGCCAACCTTATCTCCAACCGTCTTTCTCATCAGTGCCACATCCGATACCGTTGCTCCGCCTGTACTAAATCCTGTTGAAGTTTTCACAAAATCTGCCCCTGCACTGACAGAAAGTTCACAGGCCTTAATCTTCTCATCGTCAGTTAAAAGACATGTCTCTATAATAACTTTCAATGTCTTTCCTTCACATGCTTGACGGACAGCCTTAATATCGGCTTCTACCACATCGTATTTTTTATCCTTTAAAGCACCTACATTGATAACCATATCAATCTCGTCCGCTCCTTTTTCAACCGCACATCTTGTTTCTGCAGCCTTTGCATTACTGCTTGATGCTCCCAACGGGAACCCTACCACAACACATGTTTCTACATCCGTACCTTCCAATGCCCTGCTCACAAGTTCCGTATAACATTCATTAACACATACCGACGCAAAACCATATTCCTTTGCCTCACTGCATATTTTTAAAACATCTGTCTCTGTAGCCTCCGGCTTAAGTATTGTATGGTCAAAATATTTTGCAAAACTCTTCATCTTCAATCTCCTTGTAAACACATTCTTAATAATCGCTAACTCTGCGGATAATTTCACACCTTCTCGGTCTTCAACAAAAAAAGACGCATCGTGTTTAGACTTTAGTATAATATCATAACACAGTACGTCAATCAATGGAATTTTTAGTTTTTATTCAAAGCTGATGAGGGGAATTGAACCCCCGACCTCTTCATTACCAATGAAGTGCTCTACCCCTGAGCTACATCAGCATCTGCCCTGTATCGCACATAGCATGCGACAGACACTTGCTATATTATTACATAAGACTCATTTTGTCAACTCATTTTCTGCCTTTATACGTATTCTCTGAAGAGCATTATCAATAGCCTTCGGAGTTTTCCCTAATATTACCGCTATCTCTCTATAATCCTTTTCCTGCATATAAAGCTCAAACACCTGTTTCTCCATCTTGCTAAGAATTTTGACAAGTTTTTCCCTTTTTTGCTTGACATCTTCTCTGTCTATATACATCTGCTCCGGATTAAGTTCAGTTTCAGATGGCAGAACATCAACTAATCGAATTTCATATTCCTCATCCATTATAGCCGGCAAATCGTAGGAAACATATGTGTTTAACGGTACATTTTTCTTGCGATTCGAGGCTGTAACCGCACTTATTATCTGCCTGTTGATACACATACTGGCAAATGTTGAAAATGAGGCCTCTTTTGTTTCATCATAATCTCTTACCGCTTTGTATAACCCAATCATACCTTCCTGAATGAGGTCATCACTGTCTCCTCCCGCAAGAAACATAGCTTTTGCTTTTCTGCGAACAATATTTTTATATCTGTCAAACAAAACTTCTATGGCAATCTGGTCATCCATACGAAACATATCCACCAATATCTCATCTGAACATTCCTGATAATTCATACTAAGCCCCCTTCCATAGAAAATATACAATCAGCTCAT
>JAFQIQ010000022.1 GCA_017397445.1 Lachnospira sp. | reverse complement strand
TGTGCTGCCACCTGTTGAACCACCTGTGCTTCCGCCAGATGTGCTTCCCTCTGTAGCAAATGCCATATAGAAGAGGTTAGCTGTATTTGCCTTTGTAATTGTGTGTGAACCAGCCTTAACTGATACTGTCACAATACCGTTTGAATCGCTTGTATAAGCTTTTCCATCAACCTTTACAACATTGCTCTTGCTTGTTTCAACGAATACTAATGTAAGTTCGCCTGCTGCATCTGCTGTAAATGTAATCTTTGTTGAGCTCTCCATCTTCAAGCACTGCTTAAGTGTAAGTCCATCGTACTTAACTGTACCCTTGCTTGTTGAAAGATTACCTGTAATACTAAAGAAACTGCTGTTCTTACCGCTTGCTGTAAAGTTATGTACATAGCTCTCGCCTGTCACAGCATCACCTGAACCACCCTCTGTATCAGGCTCTTCCTCTGTAACACCTGTTGCAGGAATTACTGTTACATCAGTCTTAGCTGCACAGCCCTGCACTGTACAATGACGACTCTTGCTACCGTCTGTTGTAGCTGTAGCCTCTACATCAACTGTGTAAGATGCAGAATAGTTGTGTGCTGTCTTTGCAATTGCCTCTGTATAAGAATCTCCACATGTACATACATATGTCTTAACACCTGCCTCAACACATGTTGCTGCCTTTGTTACAGATGATACATATGAATGTTTATGTATCTCTTCCTCTTTAGCTGCTCTAGCTATAGAAAGACTAAGAATTGTACCACCATTGTATGCATTCATACAAAGGAAGTCTACTGATGAATTATCCTTAATATTCAACTTAGCCTTAAGCTCGCCTGCTGTAGTAGTAGCAGTAACTACATCTGTAGCATTAGGTGCTGCACTATATGTAATTCCATCATACCAAGCACCATCAACTACAGCACCCCAACCAAGGATACCCCAGTAACCGTGAGTTGAATCTGAGCATGTATACTTAAGTGTGATTACTGCATCATCAGCAGCATTCATCAACCATGAAGCATCTGTTGTTGAATATGTCTGATTAGCTGTACCGTTAGCAAAAATAACTGTTTCTGTTGTTGTACCTGATGAACTTCCTGTTGCAGGAATTACTGTTACATCAGTCTTAGCTGTACAACCGGCTGTTGTACAATGACGGCTCTTGCTTCCATCTGTTGTAGCTGTAGCATTTACATCTACAGTGTACTCTGATGAATAGTTATGAGCTGTCTTTGCAATTGTTTCTGTGTAAGATGCACCACATGAACATGTATATGTCTTAACACCCGTTGCAACACATGTAGCATTCTTTGTTACTTTTGATGTATAAGAATGTGTATGTGCCTGTGTTGGCGCTTCTGTAGGCGCCTGTGTTGGTGCCTGTGTCGGAGCCTCTGTTGGTGCCTGTGTCTCTACTGATGCAGAACCTTCCGGTGTGAACACCATGTAGAATAAGTTAGCAGTATCACCCTTTGTTATTGTGTGTGAACCAGCTGAAACTGACACTGTCACAACACCGTTAGAATCACTTGCCTTAGATGAACCGTCTACCTTAACCGCCTTGCTCTTGCTTGTTTCTACAAACACAAGTGTAAGTGTACCCTTAGCACCTGCTGTAAATTTAATACTTGTTGAACTCTCCATCTTCAAGCACTGAGTAAGTGTAAGTCCGTTATACTTTACTGTACCCTTGCTTGTTGATAAATTACCTGTAATTGAATAGAAGCTGCTATTCTTTCCATTAGCTGTAAAATTATGCACCTGACTACCTGCAGTTACATTACTGCTTGAACCACTTGATGTAGGAGCCTGTGTTTCTGCTTCTGTTGGGGCCTGTGTTGGGGCTTCTGTAGCCTTCTGTGTTTCCTTTTCTGTTTCAGTTTCTGTCTCTGTAGAAGCAACAGTCTTTGTTCCCCATATTGCCTGGTTATTCTTACCTATAAGAGTAAATGTCATAACATTCTTATGACTTGATGACTCATCCTTCTGCTTAAAGAATACACCCTTATATGTTATGCCATCAATCTTCATCTGACAATAATATGTTCCTGATGTATATGTCCAAGTACCTGAATAATCACCCGAAATAGTTCCATCGCTATTCAGCTTAATCTTACTTGTCTTAAGCATTCCCACATTGGATGTCGCTGCATCTTTTCCATGATTAACAAACTCATATGTTCCCACCATATCTGATTTGCTATATCCTGTCTTTGAGATTGAACTTCCCAAATACTCATATACAGCTGTTACCGGCCAATTATCTTCATTCATAAACTGCTGATGCACTCTTACCTCATGATATTCTGATCCGGTATTAAATCTTGTATGATATACAAGATATCTCTGTCCGTCAGTATCAATAAATGCTGAATTATGTCCACCTGACTTATATCCTTCAGTACTAAGTGTCGAAAAATCATAATTACCAAACAATTTGATACCAAGATCTGCCTGCTTAGTTGACGAAGATGAATATGTAGCCTGATTACCGGCTGCATCCTCATAAGTTCCGTTAATTGTCTTTGAACGGAAAAGACGAATGTGATATCCGCCATCAACACCCAACCATCCGTATGTTACATAAAGATAATAATATCCTGTTTCCTTATCATATACGATATATGGAGCTTCACCTGAAAGTGTATATCCACCTGCAATTCGCTTACCGAAATATCCATCCGTAAGTCCACTGTTACTCTTTGGATACTTTGGCTGACCCGTTGTCTTATCAAGCTGAAGTATATAAATACCACCTGACCAAGAACCATATGTCATCCACATATTGCCACTTGCATCATATAGAATCGTAGGATCAATTGCATTCGGGCAAAGCGAATTATTAAACGAACCATCGCTTGTAAACCAATCGCTTCTTACATTGCTAAGCTTTCCTTCTGAAATTAATGAAGGAATATTTGTATTTGTATAACAGGTATTAACAGTCTTTGTTCCAAGTGATGATGTTGTTGTTACGTTGTTATCACTCTTTGTAAATCCTGAATACACAATAGTATCTACATATGAAAACGGACCTGTAGCCGACTTAGATACCGCATATCCAATACAAGAACGAATATATGTTGATGATGTTGAGTAGTACATCATATATGCACCCTTACTTCCATCATTCCAAACATAATCTGAATTGTATATAATATCCGGAGCCCAGACAGCATATCCGCCAGAGCAGTCTCCATCATTATATCCTGCCCAGAGGAATGAGGATGCTAATGCTGTTTCAAGCGATTCACCCTTTGAAGCTACAGTACTTCCACTGTTTTTTTCAGCTTCTATAAGATTCCACTTCTGGCAATCTCCGCCCCAAAAATTCCACTGATTAATATTACCTCCGGCTTCTGTTGACCACTCAAAAACATCTAATCCCGCTTTACAATTGCTTGCGTTAGTAAGAATAGCATATGTACCGTCTGCCTGTTGTACCACACGATACTTCTGCATATCTCCGCCCCAATATTCCCACTGGAGAATATTAGTTCCGTCTTCTGCAGAACCGTTTTCTACATCCACACAGCCCTTATACCCAGATGCACCTGTAAGAATGTAATAATATCCATCTCCCAAAGATACAAACTTAAATTTCTGTGCATCAGAACCATTATAGTCCCACTGACGAATATTGGCACCATTCTCACCAGATCCGTCCTCTATATCGAGATACTTTCCACTAAATTTATTCTGTATATAATATACACCCTCAACATTCTCGCTGACATACAGACTTTTATTATTATATCCTTGAGTTCCCACTGCATTCCAGCTTCTCAAATCACCTGATGATGCCTGTGCCAAATGTGAACCATAAATATAATACTTGTTGCTTGATGAATCATAAAAAACTGATGGATCATGCACCGAAATACGTTTCGTTGTTGCTGTTGTTGAACTGCTTGCTGCCGCCATAGACTGGCTTATGTTCTGCAACGCCCCCGCTGTTGTCAGCACAATCACAAGAAGAACAGCTACAATTCTTTTCAATTTTCTTCTCATTAAAAAACTCCTTTCTAATACATTCATACTTCTGCTATAGATGTTAATAATTTTATAATATAAAGTTTCCATTAAATTTATATAACACCCTTATTAAATATACTACTATCACGCATAATCTTTGGCAAGCACTTCAGTGTAAAAAACATTAAAAATACAACTTCCCCAAAACTTATCAGTAACCCCATCTAAAAAAAACATTGCTACCATCCGGCAACAATGTTTTTCTCTTTATTTCTTTCTCACATACTCTACACCATCAACAACTATAGTGTCATCTGTGTTGTTATTTCCACTATATCCATTATTAAAATTTTGTTGATAACCATTACTATACTCCTGGTACACACCATTATTAAATCCCTGCTGATACCCTCCACCATAATTCTGCATAAATTGTCCATTAGGCATATACGGTGTCTGCCCGTTGGCCATATAAGGATCTTGTCCATATGACATATATGGAGCCTGTCCATAAGGCATCTGCCCTATAAAGTATCCTTCATTCGCAAATCTTTCAACAACTTCCTGCGGGACATTACTTGCATCAGCTTTGGCAATAATATTAATATCATCATTGTAATACTTCACAAGCACATAATCGCCAACTCTGTAGTTATTATAACTTGTACCTATAGATTCTATGTATCTTCCCGTAACTCCGGTATCTTCTACAATAACAACCTCAGCATTAAGAACATCTCTGTCATTAATTCTGGTACCCGATGGTCTAACATCTATAACCAAACCAAATGCCGGCAGACCATTCTTATCCGTTGCCCTATTTGCTATAACTTTTTTAAGTCCCCGCCACATAACAAATAGTCCGATAGCAACAAATAACAAAATAAACAGAATAACCGGTATCGCCCCACCGCCGGACGTAATCCATACAATCACAAGCATAGTTGCACTAAACACAGTCAATATAAGACCAAAAACCAATTCAAACATAATATTAATCTCCTCTCATAACTACTCATCTATTGCTACAACGTATGGGTATGTGAGCCTCGCAAGAATCATTCTTGTCTGGTTAGTATCTTCTTTCGCTCCTTCAACTATTTGTAACAATCGCTTTTTATCGTTAGCCTTAATCGTTGCAAGATAATATGTTTTTTGATTATAACCGCTACATATATAAGATGGAGCTGAACTTTCAAACATTCCTTCATATGCTGTTTCAATCATATCTGTAACAATCTCTTCTTTCGGATAATAAAAATCAGCAATTAAAAATGCCATATTTTTTCTGTTTCCCAGTAATTCATCCACATAAAAATCCGGATATTCGTATTTATATTCATCCTTTCTCTTTAGTGAAAATGTTTTTGCTTTCTTTTCCTTTGGCAATGCAGTGCTCAAATTCTTAGAACCTGTATAAAACAGCAACATATAAACATCTTTTTTATCACATTTTGAAGAAAGCATCCGGCTAATCCATTCCTGTTGATCTCCAGCTACAGACCAAAAACACATCCCAGTGTCTTTATATTGTTTTTCAAAAGGATCGTATTTACATTGCAAATCGGCAAACTTATTAAATAGTATCTGATATAGTGTTTCTCCTAAATAATCCCCTGCCTTTGTGTAAATAATATAATCCAGCTTATTTTTCTCCAGTAGTTTTTTAATACTGACTTGTTTAATCTCATACTCCTGGCGATTTGCTTTCAATCTTTCTTTGTTAAACACAAAAAAATCTTGGATATTTTTCATATTCTCTAAGACAATAAAATCCTTATGAACACGCTTATCTTCAACGAACTTATTCCATAAAGCTTTTCTTTCGTTCAAATCCATATCCACAAATATATTGCTGCCAAATGCGTTTATAAGGTCCTCTATAAGTATCTTTTCTGCTATTTTTAACAAATCATCCCAGTCAGATATGCAACACGCCTCTTCATTACTGTTCTGATTAACCAAGTCTTTAGGAATCTGGTACGCCTTTAGAAATGCCATTAAATATTCCTTTAATTCCTTGCGGTCTGTTTTTTCAACTAAAAACTTTCGTTTTTTTCCGATATTATCTCTACCGTTATTAGAATTATATAGTTGATATCCGTGCTTAACAAACAAATACATATATATAGTTTCCATAGCCAGCCATTCTTTATCGCATTTTGATTTATCAGGAAATGAATACAGCTGCAACAAACAAAATCCACCACTCTGTTTCTCGTCAATCAAATTCTGATTACTCCCTTTATCCTCCAAACCAAAAATACATAATGCATGTGTTAACTCTCTATTTTCCCCATCACCGGTTTCACCTATATATACTTTCTTACTAATAAGATTAATAAAAGCATAAACCTGACCATTATTCTCACTATAATCACGGATATGCCGCACAATACATTTCCCATAACTGTCAGCTCGCATTACCATACTTTCACAAACCTCCTTACTCCGTCTCCTCCATATTATACCATATTAAACGAGAGGTTTGCACCATATTATTGTGCAAACCTCTTTCTTAACAGTCTTTAATTTTGCTTTACATCTTCAATATAACCAAAGGCATATTTTCCAGAACCGGCCGGAATCAAATGTGCTTTCTTTTCGTACCTTTCTACCTCTAAAGTTTCACCATGAACTACATTAAACAGATATTCCACAATAATTTCGTTGGATTCACTATAGTATGCTGTCATTATTCCGGCAGATGCTATTCTGTCAAGGTTATCCACCGCCTTTGTGCAGATTAACTTATCCCCATCCAAACGGTTGAGACCCGCATTCAAATTATCTTCACTAATAGTGTCATTTGTTATAAATGAAAAAACTTCATTTAACGAAGCAACATCATACACTTCACTTCCGTCATCCAATTTTTCCACAGGATTAATCGGAGCCTCACCAAATGTTTTATGACACATCCAATATAATGCATCTTTCAGATAATCCTCTTCTTTATTGTATCGGCAACGACTAACTATTTCGAGCATATACTGCAACTGAGCATAATCACAACCACCCTTTAACACTTTTGGAAAATCTTCGTCATTCAAAGTACCCGAAGGTTTAGCAGTATTATCACTATTATTATTGCTATCGCCCTTATCATCATCCTTATTATCTTCATCTGCAAATTCTGATATCTCAATATTATCATCCTTAATAATTGCCATTTTTCCGGCATTTACCATATCACTTTTTGCTTTTGCATCAACCTGTACACTACCCTGTGTCACCTTAAGAACTGTAGTCTTTTTCTCCGGAGTATATGTAACTTCGAAAGCCGTTCCCTTGACACTAAGTGTCGCATTAGGCGTCTCTACTTTAAAAGACGAACCGTCTGACAACTTATTTTTAATCTCAATCAAAGATGTACCATATTTTAATTGTATCTTCAGAGCCCCCTTTTTTTCGTTACCACTGGAAACAATAGCAAAACAGGTATTCTCAACTGCAGCAATATTCTTATCAGTATCAACCAAAAGGCCAACCAAGCCATCTGTTCCTGTCGTGATTATGTCTTCTGATTTCAGATTCATATCTTTAAAAATGCTTTTTTCTGAATTTTCTCTTTGCAAAGCAACCTTGCCGCTAAAAGATTCAACCTTAATTACTCTGTGTCCTTTATTAGTAAGGACTAATACAGCCGCTGCTATTGCAACAGCAATAAGCACCACCACACCAATTAACACAAGTATTTTTTTGTTTTTCATTATAAAACCTCTCCTTTGTTTCAATTATTCTTCTTTCAAATACAATTCCTTAGCATACGCAAGTAATTGCTTATCTACTTTACCATATTCAGCCTCTTCATCCAATATCTCAAAAGCAACTTTTATACTTTTCGGCTTCTTATACGGTCTGTCATCCGCAATCAAAGAATCATAAATATCCATAATCGTTAAAATCCTGGTCATAGTATCTATTTCTTCCTCACGAATTCCCTTAGGATACCCTTTACCGTTTAGTAATTCGTGGTGATTTGCCGCCATTGCACGCACGTTTTTGAAATGTTCACCAAATTGTATATGCGAAAGAATCTTATCCGTGTAAACCACGTGACTTTGCATAATATTACGCTCTTTGTCTGAAAGAGTACCTGCTTTGATATACAAATCCGCAATTTCATCCTCTGTCATATACGGCATTTCATTACCATCAATATCTATGTAGACACTTTCCGCCATCTCATTAACAAGAGACCATTCCTCATCTTTCAAAGGTCTTCCGCAATTAAATACATTTAAATTATCAATAAATGCCTGTATTCCTTTTCGCTTTTCATCTGACACGGAATGAGATATATGGCCCTTTAATGCATCGTTGGCTATACGAAGACTTATAATCTCCAATCTGTCACGTAATTCTTTTTCACGATTTCCCAGTTTAGTAGGTTTATCCATAACCTCTAGGGGAATATCCATTTTCCCCACATCATGCAACATAGCTGCAAGATACAACTGTCTTTTATCATCCTCCGTAAAAAACAACTGTGTTTTTTTCTCCTTATGTTTTACATTGATAAAATCCAGCATCTCCATGCATCTTTTCGCTACATTTTTGGTATGATTTGCATTATAAGGAGTTCTTCCCTCGATAGTTTCCGCCATAGCCTCCGCCATAGAAAAAAGCATATTCCTCATCTCAAGCATTCTTCTTTTTTGAATCTTCATATAGTTATATATAATCGCCGATAAAAAAACTAAAATCATGCCAATAGGCATCGGCAAAAGGCTCAGTTTGTACGACGTCACTTTAAAAAGCAAAACTGCCAGCAAAAGATATCCTGCAATCGTTACTATAAAGCCAATCAACCCGCGCCCCATCGATGAACTCAACGCAAAATATCCAAATATCGCAACTAACACGAATGTTACCAAAAACCTAACCGGCTCATTTACAGAATATATAATATCATCATTCAAAAAAGCATAAACATAATTAGCCTGAAGCTCTACACCGTACATTTCTTTCGAATAATCAACCGGCACTCTGTAGGAATCCATAAGCCCTTCTGTATAAGCACCGATAAGCACGATGCAATCATCAAAATAATCCGCAGAAACAGTACCATCAAGAACATCAGACATAGATATCTTTTCAATTTCTCCCGGTTTGCTTACCAAAACAGGTTCCACATAAACAGGATATTCATCCACAACTCCCACCTTAGATGCTATTTTATAGGCAAATGCATCATAAACACTTTTCTCCGACCGAATCTGCGTATATGCCCTCCTGACAATCCCATCCTCATCAAATATAGCATTGGTAAAACCATAATCTACAACCTCAGCCAACTCTTCATAAGGCCGATTCTCGTCCGAAATGTATTGTATCCGATAATAATCTCCATCACCCTTATGTATATAATTGTCAAATGTTACTGTAGATGCAATAACAATATTATCATATAGGCTGCAAACCCGAACCAGCTCAGCATCTTCTTCGCTATGTTCGGTTCCTCTGAATACCACATCAATACCTATTACCTTAGGTGTGTTTTTAGAATCCCCATTCAGAATCTCCAGCAAATCAGCAAATTTACCTCTATCCCAATCAGAATATGGTCCAAGATGCTCTAAGGTTTTCTCATCAATTGCAATGATTTTAATATCATCAGGTATCACTCCGGCATTGTGATACAAACTGTCTTCAGCCATATTTTCCAATTTTATCGGGAACCTATATATCGACATAACACCGGCTATAATTGCCACAACCACTGCTATTGCAGATATGATAAAACGTTCTCTTTTTTTGTTAAATATCTCTATTATCATATACCCCCACACAAATTATAGTTACTACTATCCGAATAGCAACATAATCCAATCATTCATACAATATCTTTATAAGCACCTAAATTCAAGAATTCTCCCTCTGAAGCAATACCATACTTTCACAATGATAAGTTCCAGGAAACATATCTACACAACAGCTTTTAACAACCTTATACCCACGCTCCTGAAGCACCACCAAATCCCTCGCTAAAGAAGTTGGCTTGCAAGATATATACACCATATTCTTCACACCATAATCAATAATTTTCTCAAGTGCCTTTGGATGAATTCCGTCCCTTGGCGGGTCAAGCACAATAATATCCGGCTTATCCGCAATATTATCCAATGCTTTAAGTACATCGTCCGCAATAAATTCGCAGTTAGACAGTCCGTTAAGTATAGCATTTTCTTTTGCAGCTTCAACTGCCTCCTCAACTATCTCCACACCAATAACCTTCTTCGCCACGGGTGCAAGCATCTGTGCAATAGTTCCTGTTCCACTGTATAGGTCAAATACCACCTTATCCTTCGTAGTTCCCACATAATCTCTCGCCTTAGAATAAAGCACTTCTGCTCCTAAAGAATTCGTCTGAAAGAAAGAAAATGCTGAAATCTTAAATGTAAGTCCCAATAACTCTTCCTCGATATAATCCCTGCCAAACACGATTTCTGTTTTTTCATTCTTAACCACATCCGCAATACTGTCATTAAATGTGTGTAAAAATCCGACAATCTCGCCATCCAGCTCAAGTTTAGAAAGTTTTTCCGCAAGCTCTGACATATCCATATGAAGCTGAGTGCTTGTCACTACATCAACAAGTATCTGCTTAGTTTTCACAGCTTTTCTTACTAACAAATGTCTAAGATACCCTTCATGGGTTGTCTTGTGAAAATACGGTATATCCTTAGCTTTAAAATACTCATACACACAGCTAAGTATCTTACTGTAATCCTCATCAACTATCTTACAGCCATCCACGGTAACAATATCATACATACTGTTTCGCTTATGAAGTCCTAATGCCAGTTCTCCACCTTTTTCTTCATCACCAAAAGAAAATTCCATCTTATTTCTATAGGCTGTGTGCACAGGACTTCCAAGAATTCCTTCGAATCCGAAATCTCCTGTAATTACCTCTGACAAAATATCCTCTATCTGTTTACACTTAATCTTTAACTGTTCCTCATAGGCTACACTTTGATATGTACATCCTCCGCACACTCCAAAATACTGACATCTTTCTGCTGTCTCTATTGGTGATTTTTCTATTGCTTCAAGAAATCTTCCCTCACATTTACCACCACGCTTTTTGTTAACCATAAAACGAATCTTTTGACCGGGAATTGCATTCTTCACTACAACTTTCTCACCATTGTCCTCAGGCTCATCAGAAACGACTCTGACACAGCCTTTATTAGGAAAATCTACACTTTCCACCATTCCCTCATATATCAATCCTTTTTTCATAGTTATTCTCCATTCACACTACAAATATTAATTTCAACAGTTTCTATATTAACATAAAAATACCATCAGCCGCAACCACGACTGATGGCACTTTATACTTTTAATAATTAATTACTTATCGCTTGTTTCGTCTTCAAAGTCATCCTCGAAATCATCGTCAAACTCATCCACGAAATCATCATCATAATCATCATCGAAATCATCAAGATAATCAGGTGTAAAGTATCTGTATACACCATAAGCGATAGCTGCTACAGCAACAACAGCACCGATAATTGCAAGCATTGCAATTATCCAGTTATAACACTTCTTCTCGTCATCTGACTCCTTCTTGCAAAGAAGCTCTCCAATCTTTGATGATACAATCATCTCTTCAAGTTTTTCTTTACTCATAGCAATTCCCCTTTCCATAACACGATTTTATTGTAGTTATTATATCACATATTACCATAATTTACTACTGTTTTTTTAAATTTGCAAAACCTGCTAGCATTTTTTTCACGCCATAGTCAGCAAAATCAACTGTTACCATATAATCCTTAGTAGCATTATCAATTGCCATAACCTTTCCGGAACCAAATTTCACATGTGAAACCGTATCCCCTATAGCATATCCCAGTCCTGTCTGCGACGATGCCAAATCATTACTTTCAGTTTTTTTTAAATCAAATATCCCCATAGGAAATTCTTTACCAAAGCCGACCTTTTTATTCGGTTGTGCATCCGAAACATTTTTAACAGAACCATAATTAGTGGTTGTTCTCTTCGGGCCTGTTGAATAATTGGTTACACTGCCCTTACTGCCGCTTCCGGCACCATAATCAGTCATACTGCGCCTTGCACCATAACTTGTATCAGAATAATAGCTCGGTTTTGAAGTTGACTTTCCTTCTATCTTTACACGTGAACTGCTCTGACCATAGTTAGTAACAGCACCTCCACTGTATCTGTTAAGTGTAGATCTTGAACTGGCTCTAAAATCAAATCTGCCTTCGCTTTCAGCTGACTTTTCGCCTCCAAAATCAATCTTTGACTTATTATAACCTGTAGCCTGATTGGTAATCTCCACATCATCTTTTGGCATCTCATGAACAAAACGTGATACTTTATTCATCTGAGTCTCACCGTGCATCATACGCTGCTTGGCACTACTTATATACAATTCCTGCTGTGCTCTGGTAATACCCACATAACAAAGTCTTCTTTCTTCTTCCACTTCATCCGGGTCATCAGACACAATCGTCATATAGCTTGGGAACAAGCCATCTTCAAGTCCCGTCATATAAACAATCGGAAACTCAAGTCCTTTTGCACTGTGAAGAGTCATAAGTACAACTTTATTACTTGACTGGTCCAGATTATCAATATCTGCCACCAACGCAACTTCTGAAAGAAATCCGCTAAGCGACTTCTGCTCAGCACCTGCTTTCATCGAATCTCCATCTGCCTCCAAAGATTCATCCAACTCACCATTTTCATAGCTGACAATTTTATTAATAAATTCATCAATATTGGATATTCTGTCTTCTGCCTCTTCCCGTTCTTCACTTTCATACAGATAATCATAATAACCTATATCCCTAATAATAGTGTCTGTTAAATCCTTAATTGACATAAACTGTGCCTTAGCTTTAAAAGCAAGCATCATAGTAATGAAAGGTTCAAGCTTACTGTAACCTCTGCCTATATTAGGAATCTCAGATGCATTTACCAGTGCATCCCAGAATGTAATATTATTATAATCTGCAAATTCCTGAATTCTATCAATCGTTGTTGCACCTATACCTCGTTTTGGCACATTAATAATTCGCTTAACCGCCTGCGAATCCAGACCATTATCAACAGTCTTAAGATATGCCAATATATCCTTAATCTCCCTGCGTTGGTAGAAATTCACGCCACCAAACAACCTGTATGGCACATTTCTTGTAATAAGACGTTCTTCCAGAAGTCGCGATTGTGCATTAGTTCTGTAAAGAATAGCAACATCACTATAATTCCATCCGTCGCGGACTTTCGCACATATACTGTTCACTACGCCTTCAGCCTCTTTGTAGCCATCTTCATAAAGTGTAAATCCTATCTTATCGCCTTCTAAATTATCCGTCCACAACGCCTTGGGCTTACGACCTATATTATTACCAATAACCTGATTCGCAACCCTAATAATTCTTTTGGTAGAACGATAATTCTGCTCCAACTTTATAACCTTAGCATCTGCAAATGTGTTCTCAAAGCTAAGTATATTTCCTATATTGGCACCTCTGAACTTATATATGGACTGGTCATCATCACCCACTACGCACAAATTATTATACTTAGCAGCAATCTTACTTATGAGTTTAAACTGAACCGTATTGGTATCCTGATACTCATCCACCATAATATACCTAAATCTGTCCTGATAGTAAGAAAGCACCTCGTCATCCTGATTAAATAATTCTACCGTCTTAAATATAAGATCATCAAAATCCAAAGCATTGTTCATCTTTAATATCTTCTGATACTCCCGATAGGCCTGTGCAATTCGCTTACGATTATAATCCTGCCCTGCATTCAGTTCCATCTCATCCGGTGTAATCATTTCATCCTTGGCCTTAGAGATACCACCAAGAATAGTTTTTTCTTTAAGCATCTTAGTATCAATATTAAGCTTCTTACAGACCTCTTTTATAACATTTTTCTGGTCATCTGTATCATATATTGTAAAATTCGTATCGTATCCTAATCTATCTATATATCTTCTAAGAATCCTTACACAGGTTGAGTGAAATGTGCTAACCCACACCTGATTG